>JAZKEP010000189.1:0-8829 GCA_040387015.1 Bacteroidota bacterium | reverse complement strand
CTTGTTTTGAATAACAGGGCGAAAATATATTTCTATTTTAAATCAAGGTTAAATAAATCCGATAATAGCAGGTCTATACAATTCACATTCAGGTGTGTGCTTGTTATTGCTACCTGTTTATGTTCCATCCAATGGATTGTGTCATTCTTGCATGTTGTTCGTAAATCACAAGTTGAAGCATGTATAAAAGCCCTCACAAAGTTGTCCACTTTTTAGCCGTTTGCGTTTACATAAATTAGAACAGGCCGCTTTATGAAACAAATCTTACTTCTTACTTCACTACTTATATCGTTGTGTTTATCAGCAAATAACATTGCTAACGCTGCAACTATAGCGTCAGATAAAACAGCAGGCTGCGCGCCTTTATCAGTTCATTTTTCCGGCACAACATCCGACAAGAACGCCAAGTGGCTATGGGACTTTGGTAATGGAAAAACTTCAGAAGAAAAGGCGCCCGAGGTATTTTTTTTACAGGCGGGTGTTTATCAGGTAAAACTATCGCTGAATGGAACGGCTGCAGGCATAAAAACGATAACAGTAAACGCAGCACCGAATGTAAATTTTACAATAGATAAAAATAAAGCGTGTGTAAACGAGCCGCTGAACTTCACTAATACTTCAACTTCAAGCAACTCATCTATCGTTAAGTCTATCTGGGGTTTTGGAGATGGGAAGGCCTCAACCGAATCAAATGCGCAACACGGCTATACCACCTCGGGTAACTATAACGTTACGTTGGTTGTTACAGACGCTAACGGTTGTTCAGCCGATAAAACCTCTTATTCTTCTATTGCAGTAAGCCCAATCCCGCAAGCCGATTTCAAGCCATCCGTTTCAGGAAGCTGCTCAGAAAAACAGGATGTTTGGTTTAGTAACTTATCGAGCGGGAACAAATTAAACTACGCATGGTCTTTTGGCGATGGCAATACTTCGGAGGAAATGACTCCCTCGCATTTGTTTTTGCAAGGCAAGCACAACGTAAGCCTTACTGTAAAGGATATTAATGAGTGCACTTCAACTAAAACAAGCGAAGTAAGTGTTACTAAATTGAAAGTAGATTTTTTAACCTCCAACGAAACTCCTTCTATGGGAGAGCCTGTAAAATTTTACAGCACTTCTAACTACAAAGGCAATAAATGGTTGTGGGATTTTGGTGATGGAACTGTATCCGTTCTTCATAGCCCCGAAAAAGTTTATTCAGCAGCTGGTAATTACTCAGTCAAGTTTACTTTGTATGATGGGGAATGCAATGAAACGGTGACCAGGAAATCATATATCCAGGTGATTCAAGCAACCCCGGTATCATTCACATCCAATGTTACTTCTTCCTGCTCCTCTCCCATGTCGGTTAAATTCAGAAACACTACACCGAATGCCGCTTTGTTACTTTGGGAATTCGGAGACGGTACGGTTTCAACGAACGCTAATCCTGAAAAGGTTTTCAATTCACCGGGTAATTATAAAGTGACTTTGTCAGTTACCGACAGCAGTGGCTATACGGTAAAAAAGGGAGTAGATAATTACATACAATCTGCTAAGCCACAAGTCAGGTTTGGAGGTGATACTTTTGGGTGTGCGGGCTATCCTGTAAAGTTCAACAACTTTACACCCAATGCCACATCTTACTTATGGAGTTTTGGTGATGGAGAAACATCAACAAAGAAAAGTCCAACACATGTTTACAAGAAGAACGGCTTCTACTCAGTCTCTTTAACCGCCAATAACGGTGAGTTATGCGACTCTACCATTACCCTTTCCAACTATGTGCACATTGATACTGTAAAAGCAGATTTCGAAATGGTTGCAACCAAGTCGGTTGTTCCTCCTTTTGTATGCACCTTTAGCAATACTACATCCCCCAAAGCCAATATGAAATACATCTGGGATTTTGGTGACGGCACTACCGAAACGTCTGCCAACCCTGTGCATATTTATGACATACCGGGTAACTTTAATGTAAGATTGGTAGCTTATACCAAGTCAGGTTGCAGCAGTGTAAAAACTTTACAGACTTCTTTTCAAATGGGAGCTGCTTTAAATAATGCTGTGATTCTGGAAGGGGAATAGACTTTTCACTAGAAATCCCAGACAGGGTTTCTTTTACCCTTTATGTCATCTTTCATTTTTATCCAAAACGCCAATATCATGTATATGATAATGGGCGAGCCAATGGTCAGGCAACTTGCATAAATAAAGAACAGACGAATATCCTTGGCAGGCATTTTTAATCTGTTTCCTATCCGCTCACATACTCCGAAAATATGGGACTCTACCGAAAATTTGAATGATTCTACCGGAAGCATTGTTTGTTTTAGTATCTCGAAAATAAGAAAAATATTACTGCAAAATTTTGGTACCAACAGCGCATCCAAGACAACGAAAATTATTGCAATATTCATTTTTTAGTTGCAGTAAAGCCTGCGATTGATAAGCATTGCCAGGTATCTGCCCGTATTTCTTCCACATACTTATAACTGAATTACTCTCTGCATCAGCAGTTTCAAGAAGGCTAATTGCTTTGTCGCAAAAACTCTCATCTGCTTTGTACTTCCCGTAAGCAAAAAGAACCGGGCTGATGGCGTTTATAATCAGAATATTCTTCATTGAAGACCCGATGTGAGAGCTCACCCTTTTCGCTTGTTTATCGAAAACATAGTGTTGCTTCCAGTATTCAGAAACCTCAACATCCAACAACTCATGAATAGCTTTTATGTTCTTTGACTCAATAATTGCGGAGAAGAGTTTTACTTCTTTACACATTAATGCAGCAAGCTGAGCTAAACGAATAGTGGGGAAATTAGATGGGCGAAGACGAAGGAATTTCCAAAAATGCTTTTGCAGTGGCTGAAGGTTATGTAAACGTTTCAGATAATTATATTCTTTACGCAATTGATTAGGATAGTCATCATCTGCTTTCTCCTCCAGAAAACCTGCCTGCCCGAACACCAATGCCTCTATCTGGAAAGGATTGGTATGATGCTTTGCCCATATCTTTACAGGTAGAGATTTTGCCAATAGATGAAATGGTTCTTTATTAATGCCTGTACCGAAATACTTTCCAATCATCTGAAACATAACATTCTCCCAATCGTTCTCACTCTCCAGAAGCATACTATGGATGTCTTCCACCTTCTTTTCAAGTCGCTCTATCAATAAACGGTCAAGGAAATTCTTAACCGTAAAACCATCTACCGATGAAAAAAATTTCTCGCAAGGAATCCCGGTTTTCTTTTTTGACAGTTCTTCATAACGGGCTAAAGTTAATGGGCTTATATGGCTTTTCAAGTCAATCGTTGGAACTAACTCCCCATTGTTGCGGTAAGCTATATTGTTTTGTGTCTGATAAACTACATGTAGAATTACGCTGTCATATGCCTTATCGTTTTGGTGGTGGTGCTGAAACCAGTCTGCGGAATTCACGTGTATTTCTATAGCACCTGCCCACAGGATCTTGTTTATCCTGATTTTGGCATTCTGAAAATCGGCACCTGCATTGGTATTATGAGTGCCCGGATGAATGATTTCTATCTTCTCCCCTTCTGTTGTAAACAGTACGGTCTGATTAAAGAGGCTGAACTTCCAAATAAAATGAAGGAGTTTTTCGTTCATCACTCAGAAATGGATTATACGATCTTTTTAAAGGATTGCTCAAGGTCGTCAATTAAAATATCCGCTTCCTCCAAGCCAATATAAAAACGAAGCAGGTTGAAAGGAAATACCGAAGCATCGTAATTATGCTTTGGATAAAAACTGCAGCTTGGAATAATCAGCGATTCATGTCCACCCCAACTTACAGCCATGAGAAACCGCTGCAAGCTGTTGCAGAAAATTTCCATCTCATCAATGTTTCTTGCTTTTATCTGCGCGCTGAATAATCCACCACACCAAAGCATTTGCTTTTTTGCTAAAGAATACTGCGGGAAGGACTTAGAAAAAGGATAATGTATTTTATATACTTGAGGGTGCGACTCCATAAAGGCAACAATCTTCTCAGTAGTTGACTTAATACGTTCAAGTCTTATAGGCAGGGTTCGTAAACTTCTAAGCAAAAGCCAGGCATCATGAGGGGAAACAATAGCTCCCATGTTGAGTAACTCTGAATCAAATATCTTATCCGTCATTTTCCTATTGCTCATCAGGTAACCTGCCACTAAATCACTGTGCCCTCCGTAGTATTTACTAGCCGAATGAACTTCAATATCAATTCCTTTTTCGATACACCGTTGCCCCAGCGATGTGCAATAGCTATTATCAAGAATAGTGATGATGCTCTTCTCCTTAGCCATTTTCACTATGGCATCTATATCCTGCAGTTCAAAGGTGACTGAGTTAGGGGTTTCGAGAAAGAAAAGCTTTGTGTTAGTCTTAATGGCATTAAGAAAGTTTTGCGGGTTGGTACCATCTACAAGTGTTACTTCAACTCCAAAACGCGGAAGAAAAACTTTGAAGAGGCGCTTTGTCCAACTATATGGCTTTTTAACGCACACTATATGGTCACCTGCTTTCACATTTGTCATAACTGCCGCAGTAATGGCAGCAATACCACTGCTGAAAACAAGTGCATCTTCAGCACCCGCAAGGGCGGCAATTTTTTTGCGGAGAATTTCGACAGTAGGATTATTGCCCCGAGTGTAGAGGTGAACTTTCTTTTCGTCAGTGAAAGAGTTTCTTAAACTATCCACATCCTTAAAATAGAAGTTACTGGATTGAATAATTGGAGGCGAAACAGCGTTAAAATAGTTTTCGCGGTCTTCGCCAAGATGGTTGAGGATGTACGATATGTCCATAAGGTAAACCTACACGATTCATTTAAAAAAGAAAAACTGCAAGTCGCAAAGATTCAGATAGGTTGGTGAAAATAAGCAGGCGCAACTAACAATTCGCTTAGTCTTTTAACTTGTAGTGTAACCTTTTATAGGGAATGGCGTAAACGGAAAGTGAACCGAAATATACGCAGACCCATGAGGCATTTAAGAATTACCCATAACATTGCACAGCGAGATCCACAGGTAGATAAATATCTGAATGAAATCGCAAAAACGGAGCTGATCACAGCCGAAATGGAAGCTGAATTAGCCAAAAAGATTCGCCTGGGCGATCAGGATGCGCTTGAAGCTCTTGTAAAGGCCAATCTGCGATTTGTAGTCAGCGTTGCGAAGCAATATCAAAATCAGGGCTTACCGTTAAGTGATCTAATCAACGAAGGAAACTTAGGATTAATAAGAGCTTCGAGCAAGTTTGATGAAACGAGAGGATTCAAATTTATATCTTATGCTGTTTGGTGGATTCGCCAGGCAATAATGCAGGCCATTGTAGAGCAATCAAGAATTATTCGTCTACCGGTAAGTAAGGTAGGCGCCTACACCAAAATAACCAAAGCCTTCAGATCTTTTGAACAGGAATACCAACGTGAGCCCGAAGTTGAAGAACTGATGGAAATGCTGGGGATGACAAAAGATGAAATTGACGAATACTTCCGCGTAAACACCTACACACTTTCAACTGACTCAAAGGTAGCCGGTGTTGATGAAGGATCGCTTAAAGATGTGTTGTATGACAAAGACGCACCATCAGCTATTGATTCAGTTATGGAAGATACTGTAAAGACTCAACTGAATGAAGCCCTATCACAACTTAACGAACGCGAATCGGAAATAATAAGTTGCTATTTTGGGTTGAACGGAAAAAAACCAATGACATTGGAAGAAATAGGTGACATATATAATTTAACACGTGAACGGGTTAGACAGATAAAAGAAAAATGTATCAACCAGTTAAGAACAAGCACTAGTCCACATTTAATGCAGGCATTTATCCACTAAAATTAAGTGAAAGGTATTTACTGGCTTTACATGCCACATACAAAAAAACGTGAACATTCATTCACGAAGGAATCCTTCAATCTCGGTTCCAATGAAAATTCCTCCTGGCCTTGGTCGGGAGGATTTTCGCTTGTATAACCAATCTCTAAGCATTGAATGATTTTACTGATAATTGCATTGTGAAAAAAATCGAAATTTCCTTTGGTGATATTGAACAGCTTCCGCACATTGCACAGAGCATTCTTAAACTTTCTGAAGAGAAAAAAATATTTGCCTTTTATGCCGAAATGGGTGCGGGAAAAACAACACTTATCAAAGAACTCTGCCGGCAAGTTGGCTCACGTGATAATTTTTCAAGTCCAACCTATGCCATTGTGAATGAATACCTTATTTCCTCCTCTCCTAACGGGAAGATTTATCATATGGATTTGTACAGGCTTAAAAATGTAGAGGAGGCTTTGGCAGCAGGAATAGAAGAATACCTGAATAATAACAATTATTGCTTTATTGAATGGCCCGAGTTAGTTGATGACTTTTTGCCTCCTGATACAGTAAAAATTTCGATACAAGTTTCTGATAATGTTCGAAATGTATCTATCTTTATACATTAGGAGTTCCGTAAATACGTCACCGAACCTAGAATTAATCCGCCATGGCTGAAAAGAAAAAAGATTTTGCAGGAATAGTAAGCAAGTTGGGCTTGCAACCAATGGAATCGCCTGCAATGGTTGCCCGAAAAAAAGGGAATCTCTTTATTGGCATTCCTAAAGAAAGAAGTTTTCAAGAGCACCGTATAGGTTTAACACCTGAATCTGTTCAGACGTTATCGGCAAACGGGCACCGTATTTTAATAGAACGGGGTGCAGGTAAAGATTCCCATTTTTCCGACAGCGATTATTCGGAAGCAGGTGCAGAAATTACAGACAGCATTGAAGAAGTTTTCAAAGCGGATATGGTGATTAAGATTGCGCCAGCACAGCTTGAGGAGATTGAATTAATGCGGACGGGTCAAACACTTATTTCACCCATCCATCTTCCTACTCTCAAAAAGGAGCACATCGAGCGATTGATGAAGAAAAAGGTTACTTCACTTGCCGTTGAGTACACCCAAGACGAGGCGGGAAAATTTCCATTTGTTCGCTCTATGAGTGAAATTGCCGGAAGTAGTGCTATACTTCTTGCAGCAGAATTCTTGAGTAATGCCAATGAAGGGAAAGGAATTTTGCTTGGCGGAGTTTCGGGAGTGCCACCTGCCAAAGTAGTTATATTAGGTGCTGGCGTAGTGGGTACTTATGTAGCACGGGCAGCAATAGGTTTAGGCGCGCAGGTTTACCTTTTTGATAATAACCTATACAAGCTAATGCGTTTGCAGGATAAAATAAATGCACGAGTTTTCACTTCTACTATTTCACCTTCCATACTCGCAAAGGAGTTAGAAGATGCTGATGTTGCTATAGGGGCTATTCATTCAAAGAAAGGAAGGACACCTATCATTGTAACGGAAGAAATGGTGTCGAAAATGAAACCGGGGAGTGTAATTATTGATGTAAGTATTGACCAGGGCGGATGTTTTGAAACTTCAGAAATTACCTCGCATGCTGAGCCTACTTTCAAGAAATATGATGTAATACATTATTGTGTGCCGAACCTGCCGTCACGTGTTTCACGGACAGCTTCACATGCATTCTCCAATATTATCACGCCTATCCTTTTGCGGTGTGGAGAAACGAATGGCATTAAGGGATTGGTTCATGAAGACAGTGGAATACGAAGCGGGATTTATATTTACGAAGGAAATTTAAGTAATGAACATCTCTCCGGTATGTTTGGTATAAAAAACAGCAACCTCGATCTACTCTTTGCAAGGAACTTATAAACTATTTGAATTGCATTTATTGTAACAGATTTGCAGGCTCCTCTCTTTGATTTTTATAAGCAAAATATGAGTGGAGAATGACTGAGAGTAGAATAAGGAAAGTCCCTGCAAAGAACCCTATGTTCAAGTTTTTATTTTCTCCGAAAATTAAAAACGCAAGAGCAATTCCATAAACCGGCTCCAGATTAATGGAGAGGTTAAGGGTAAACGCTGAAAGATGTTTAAGGGCATTCAAAGACAGAACAAGTGTAATGTGTGTACAAACTATTGCGAGAATAAAAAGCAAAACCCAATCCTGTGTATCAGGGAATAGTTTTTCGGGAACAAACCAGTTAATATAAATTGGCAGAAAAGCAGTCAACACTAACAAACCAGAAAATATTTCATAAAATGAAACTATTTCACTCGAAACTTCATTAACTACCTTTTTATTGAGAATATTAAAGAAAGCGCCAATGAAAGCCGCTATCAAAGCAAGGGAAAACCCTATTGTATATGAATTTTCATCGCTATAAAAAATAACTCCGATACCACACATCGCCATAATGCTATAGAGCAACTCCGATTTATTGAATTTTTTTTTAGTAATGACAGGTTCAATTAGAGCAGTGAAAAGTGTAGTGGATGAAAATAAACTTAGAGTTATACTAACATTCGAATACTTAATAGCTCCATAAAAGAAAAGCCAATGCACCATCAACAATACCCCAATGCCAAACAATATTAAAAAATTCTGTTTCGAAACACGAAAGCTTTTTCTTGTGAGAATTATGAAAATACCTAAAGAAATCGTTGTGATGATTAGGCGATACCAAACCAGCATCCCCTCACTGAGTTGAATGCCTCTTCCTAATACTCCCGTAGCCCCCCAAAATATAACGGAAAGGTGCATTTGTAGATATGCTTTTGTAATCGCAGATTTAGTATGGTACACTAACATAGTCAGCCCAAAAATATCCTTTTGCAATTCTGTTACCTCTAAGACTTGTTCAAGGAATAAACAAAACTTCGGTCGCAAGGCCAGCTAAGTTCATTGAAACCTAAATCTATTAAATCGGAGATTTGCTTGTCTAACTAATAGTGCTTATCTTTCCATCCACTTTTAGTTGACACACAACATTCTGTATGAAA
>JAZKEP010000188.1:0-8331 GCA_040387015.1 Bacteroidota bacterium | reverse complement strand
GGAAAGCACGAAGCGGTTGAACTGCGTGATGGAGATAAGAAAAGACACAATGGGAAAGGTGTTTTAAAAGCCGTGAACAACATCAATACCATTATTGCTAAAGAAATTGAAGGGCTGAACATATTCGAACAGAATGCTATTGACCAGATTATGATTTTGCTCGATGGCACTCCTAACAAAGCAAAACTGGGAGCAAATGCAATCCTTGCTGTTTCAATGGCAACAGCAAAGGCAGCCGCAGAGGAATTAGGAATGCCTCTTTACAGATATGTAGGGGGAGTGAACGCCAACACACTTCCAATTCCATTAATGAATATTTTGAATGGCGGAGCACATGCCGACAACAAAATAGATTTTCAGGAGTTTATGGTTGTGCCAACCGGTGCAGATACGTTTGCCGAAGCTTTGCGCATGGGCGTGGAAGTTTTCCACCAGTTAAAAGCAGTTCTTAAAAAGAAAAAATATTCAACTAACGTAGGCGATGAAGGCGGCTTTGCTCCTGATTTGGGTAGTAACGAAGAAGCCATTGAAACCGTTCTTGCGGCTATTGAAGCAGCCGGCTTCAAACCGGGAAAAGATATCTCGATTGCTATGGATGCAGCCTCTACTGAATTTTATGACGAGAAAAATAAAGTTTATCACTTTCATAAAAGCAGCGGTAAAAAATTGAAGAGCGAGGACATGGTGGCTTATTGGGAGACTTGGTGCAAGAAATATCCGATTGTATCTATTGAAGATGGAATGGCAGAAGACGATTGGAAAGGATGGAAACTGCTGACTGAAAAAGTGGGAAGCAAGGTACAGTTAGTGGGCGATGATTTATTTGTGACCAATGTAAACCGCCTGCAAAAAGGAATTGATGAAAAGACTGCGAATTCCATTTTGATAAAGGTAAATCAAATCGGAACCCTTACTGAAACGATCAATGCTGTAAATTTGGCTACTAAAAACTCATATACCTCTGTAATGAGCCATCGTAGCGGTGAAACAG
The DNA here is from genome assembly GCA_040387015.1 of Bacteroidota bacterium. Classification (GTDB taxonomy): domain Bacteria; phylum Bacteroidota; class Bacteroidia; order Chitinophagales; family LD1; genus Bog-950. Next base: position 7,340 of record JAZKEP010000188.1, on the reverse strand, counting down.
AAGATGTAACTATTGCTGACTTAGCAGTTGCTCTCAACTGCGGACAAATTAAAACAGGGTCCGCTTCGCGCACAGACCGTATTGCAAAATACAATCAGCTATTGCGCATTGAAGAAGAATTGGGCCCTATGGCTTACTACCCGGGAAGAAGTTTTAAGTATAAGAGATAATCACTCTGTAATCTATATTGTAACATCACCATCGGATTAAAACTTTTACTTTAGTCCGCCTGCAAGCCGGGCAGGCACGATGATTGTAAAAATCCTACTCACTGTTTTCTACCTACTCCTTTTTAATTTTCTCATCTACCGTTATAAACTATTTCAATTCAAAAATTTCAGCCCGTTTATAACACACGTGGTGTTCAACCTGAAATTTGCAGTGGGTATTTTTATTTGGCTCATCTATACCTTCTACTACAAGGAACTTCAAAATAACGACATCCATAAATTCTATAGCGATGCACTGATCCTTCGTGATATTGCGAAGGAAAACCCTAAGGCATTTTTGCAATTGCTGACAATTGATGATGGATCCGTTCCTGAATACACCTTGCGCATGAAAAACTGGGAACGCAATTTTGATGAAGCGCCCATCAACGAAAACAGAACTGTCATCCGGCTTAATGCTCTGTTGATGTTCCTCTCCTTCAAAACATATTTTGTTCACATTTTATTTTTCTGTTTTATCTCTCTCGTTGGCTGGATACTTCTTACTAATGTAGTTTTCGGTTTTATTGATACCCGAAACTCAATTCTTGCTCTTCCTGTTTTGCTACTGCCTTCTGTTTTATTCTGGACATCGGGAGTTATGAAAGAACCATTGCTGGCATTTGGGTTAGGATTATTATTTCACGGTATTGCGAATTCCGAAATGCGAATTCCGAAATTAACAGCCATAGTTACAGGCGGGTTTATAGTTCTCCTCACCAAATTTTTTGTTCTCGTTTGTTTGTTCCCCGCCCTTGTTGCTTTTCTGTTTTTTAGAAAAACAGAAAAAATTGGACTTATTGTGTTGAAATATATTTTGGTGAATACTATTCTTCTATTGATGGCGTTCAACATTCATCAGGTAGTTCCCAGAGTTAATTTACAACAGATGCTCCTGAACAAACAAATGAATTCAATAAAGGAAGCGAACTATTTTCAGGCTGGAAGCAGAATTGAATTACCCGAATTGAAAGAGGATGCCATAAGTATTCTGAAAACATCTGTCATCGGGATCTGGAATACCATTACAAGACCTTACATATGGGAAGGGGAAAATGTTATGATGCTGGCAAGTGCCATTGAAAATGTGTTCATCATTTCGTTATTGCTGATGTGTATCAGTTTTACAAATTGGAAGAATTTGAATAACCTCAACTTATTTCTTTTTCTACTCAATTTTTCATTTTTGTATTTTGCTCTTATAGGCATGTGCACACCCGTTCTTGGTAATTTGGTCCGTTACAAAACTCCGCTGCTACCTCTTTTTTTATTTGCTTTTATGATACAGGTTAGCCCTAAAATGGTAATCGGAAATTTGAGTTTTTTATTGCGGAAATAGCATTCCTGTTTATCGTGTTTGGTTGATTATGTATTTCTATCGTCTGTTTTACAATACTGCTGTGTAAATCGTTTACCTCTTACACCATTGTTTCTTCTCAAATTAGCCCTCAATATGTGGAAGAAGTTTCAAAAGAAAATTGCAAAATTCCCCTGGTGGGCAACCAATCCGTTCTGTATTGCCTCGGCTATGTTTATAGTTTGGATGCTTTTTGTTGACGATAACAATTTCATGAACCAATACAAAAAGTATAGTGAGTTATCGGCTCTTTTGGAAAAGCAAGATTTTTTTGTGCAGCAAATTAAGATCACAGACAAAGAGTTTTTTGAATTGACCACTAATCCTGCTACGCAGGAAAAATTTGCGCGCGAGCATTACCGAATGAAACGCGATAACGAAGATGTTTTTGTTATCGTTCCCGAAAAGTAACAGCAACGCTTATCTTCACTCCATGATTCTTTCCCTTACTCCGACTAACTTTCCGGATTACGAATTAATTGACTGTGGGAATTTCCTAAAGCTTGAGCGTTTTGGAAGCATTATCACTATTCGTCCCGAACCTCAGGCAGCTTGGGATGCCAGTTCAAATATGAGTGAGTGGGAAAAGCAAGCACAGGTAAGGTTTGTTCCAAAATCTTCTTCAAGCGGGGACTGGAAAAAACTAAGGAATGCACCGGAGCAATGGAATATCAGTTATGAAATCCGAAATGCGAAATCCGGGATTCGCAATGAAATCAAGTTTAGATTGGGATTAACTTCTTTCAAACATGTTGGTGTTTTCCCTGAGCAGGCGGTAAATTGGGATTTCATTTTTAATTCTGTTAAACAACTGCAAACCCCGCAGCCAAAGTTTTTGAATCTGTTTGCCTATACAGGTGGGGCATCACTGGCAGCAAAAGCCGCTGGAGCAGACACCTCTCATCTTGATTCAATCAAACAGGTAGTAACATGGGCAAAGGAGAATATGGAGTTGAGCGGACTCAGCAATATCCGTTGGATAGTAGAAGACGCTTTAAAGTTTGTAAAACGAGAAGTAAAACGCGGTAATAAATACCACGGAATTATTCTCGATCCTCCAGCCTTTGGTCACGGGCCTGATGGAGAAAAGTGGAAACTGGAAGACAACATCAACGAAATGATGAAAAATGTTTTGCAGTTATTAGACGAGAAGGAACACTTTCTGATTCTGAATGCCTACTCACTTGGCTTCTCTTCGCTGATATTAGAGAACCTTGTTCAACAAAATTTTAAGACACAGAACTTAGAAGTAGGAGAGCTTTACCTGCAGGATAATTTTAAAAAGAAACTTCCACTTGGAGCTTTTGCCAGATTCAGGAAAACGTACTGACCATGTTTTCTAATCAGCTAATGCATTTATCACCTTACCGAGCAACTCACTGAGTTTAACAGCTTCTTCATCCGTAAGATATTTAGTTGGCTTATGATCTTTTTCCTCCAGGCTATCAATCATTTGTAATACATCAAGCCCTTTCTCAGTAATTATTACATCCACAGCCCTACGGTCATCCTTGCGAACACTTCTCTCTACAAATCCTGCTTTTCGTAACCGCTCAACTAGTCTCGATGCATCACTCATTTTGTCCATCATCCTTTCGCGAATCATAAACACAGAAGCAGGATTGGGATGTTGGCCTCTCAAAATGCGTAGTACATTATACTGCTGCGAGGTAAGATTAAATCTCCCAAAAAATTCTTCCCAAAAACCTGATAAAAGTCCTGCTGAATAAGTCAGACTGATGACTGCCTTATGTTTTTCATCACTAAACTTAGACTGCTTAATCAACTGCTCTATAGTAGGCATAGCATGTGGGTTTCTACAAAAGTATAAAACAATAACTCACATTAATAAAAGAAACATTCTCTTTTTCCGATGTTAAAACAGATTTGAATTTAGAAATTACACAAGCAACAATTTCATTTACTTCGCTCTTACTTTACTATTACACCATTCTATGCAAAGAACATTTTTTATAGTAGCAGCCCTCGCAGGTTTAACCGCTGTAGTATTGGGTGCGTTCGGAGCACATAGCTTACGTTCTTTACTGACTGCTGAACAACTAATCATTTGGGAGAAAGGTGTCCAATATCAGATTTATCATGCGCTGGCGTTATTCATATGCTCTATCTATTTGCGGAAAGAATTTTCTTTGCCAATTCGAAATGCGGCCATCTGTTTCATAGTTGGTATTGTATGTTTTTCAGGTTCACTCTATCTGCTTGCCACCAGAGAACTTACCGGAATTTCTCCTGTTATAATTGGACCGATTACTCCTATTGGCGGTTTCTTTTTCATTGCAGGTTGGGGACTGATACTCATACAGGCGCTAAAGAAAAATTGAGGAGCAAAGTTCTGACCGGTTTCTTCACTTAGTACATTATTATTTTAATTTAGTTTTCGTGTCTATACTCTATCGGGTTCTCAAACCTGTTGTAACAATTGCCGTTCATATTTTCTATAAAAAGATAGAGATAGTGAATCGCGAGCACCTGAACGAGGAAGGCCCTATGCTCATTGTATCAAACCATAACAATGCTTTTTTAGATGCTGTAGTAGTAGAAATGTTTGCCAAAAGGCAGATTTACTCCATTGCCAGAGGAGATGTGTTTGCTAATCCTTACATCCGTTCCATACTTAATCAATTGTATATCCTTCCCATTTTCAGAAAGGAAGAGGGCGTGAAACTGATGCACAAGAACGAAGAAACTTTTGAACGGTGTATTGAATTGCTTGGAGCGAAACAGCAAATTATCATGTATCCCGAAGGTGACTGTGTACCTGAAAAGCGGTTACGTAGGCTTAGAAAGGGCGCAGCGAGAATTGCTTTACGTGCCGAAGCAAAAGAAAATTTTTCACTCAACCTAAAGGTGTTACCGATTGGACTTAATTATTCTGCAGCAAAAAAATTCAGAAGCCATCTTTTTATCAATATCGGAAACCCTATTTCATTAAAAGAATATGAAAAACTATATGCCGAGGATAAAGTAAAGGCTGTGAATAATCTTACGCTACACATGGAAAGAGATATGAAAACCCTTGTAGTAGGATTAGACCATCATGCCAATGATACTGCGTTTGAAGAAGTGTTAGAAATATACAAGGCTGAGCTAATGCAAAGCTTGGGTTTAAATCTTGATAATTTACACCACGACAACCAGGCCAATCGACAAATTGCATCTACCTTGAATTATTTCCATCATCACCATCATGGTAAAGTGCTGAGTTTCAAACAACATCTTCACGACTACCATAAAGCGCTGGATAAACTTCATATTCCTCATCGCTTATTTACTCCCGACACCATAAAAAAGCTCGGGCTATTCTCTAGCAGTAAAAACTTATTCCTCCTTGGATTGGGAATGCCGTTGCACGCAGTCGGGCTTTTATTCAACTATCTGCCTTATCGCTTTGCCTATAACACGGCCGATAAAAAAGTGAAACAGGCACATTTCCATGCATCAGTAAATTTCGTGATCGGTATGTTTAGCTGGATTGGTTACTATCTCTTTCAACTACTCGTGATCGGGCTTATTTCAAAAAGCAGTTTAGTTACACTTGCTTTTGCTTTCATCGTTCCCGCAACCGGAATGTATAGCCTAAAGTTTTATTCGTTTATGAGAAAAACAAATGCGCAGTGGAATTTGTTATCGCTTGTACAAAACAACGAACATCATTTAGAATTGCTTTTGAAAAACAGGCAGGTTTTAATCAGTGAAATAGAGGAAGCGAAAAAGATTTACTGCAGCAAAAAAGAAACTGAATTAAAAGGAGCTCAGCTCTCAAAAACAATGGGGTCGGCATGATTATACCAAACCTCATAACGCTCCTGATACTTACTCTCAATTGGGTTTCGTTTAATTTTTAAAGTAGGAGTCAGCATTCCATTCTCAATAGTCCAGTCTTCTTTCATTACCACAATTTTTTGAACGCGCTCGTGCTTTTCTAATTCAGGGTTTACAATTCCCAGGGTTTTAGTAAGGCTCTCCTTTAAGTAGTCCCGCTCTTTGGCTCTGCCATCTGCCGATAGTACCACTAAGCCAATAGGCTGAGGCAACGAACTGCCTACCACACAAACTTGTTCCACCAGATAGTTCTTCGAAATTTTTAATTCAATTGGATTAGGTGCTACATATTTTCCCTTATCCGTTTTGAAAATTTCTTTCACCCTTCCGGTAATTTTCAAAAATCCATCTTCATCTAACTTGCCCTGGTCACCGGTATGCAACCATCCATCTTTTAGCGTAGCGGCTGTCATCTCAGGCTCTTTATTGTAACCTATCATGTTGCAAGGCACTTTCACTAAAATTTCTCCCACATCCGAGAATTTAATTTCAGCACCCGGCATTGGTTTGCCTTGTGTACCTATTTTAAAATCGGGTTTCTTGTTTACATGCGATATGGCGCAGTTCTCTGTCATGGCATAAACTTCCTCTATATCCACACCCAACTTCTGCCACCAGGCTACTAACGAAGGAGAGATGGGCGCAGCACCGGTAAAATAGTGGCGGCAATTCTGTAAGCCTAATCCGGTTTTAATTTTCTTACGAATGATGTTATTGATAACGGGAATGGATAAAAGAATATTCAGTTTATTCTGCGGCAACTTGGCCAATATTCCCATCTGAAATTTTGTCCATATGCGCGGAACACCGAGGAAGATTGTCGGCTGTGTTTCGGCAAGATTCTTTACGAACAAATCAAGGCTTTCAGCAAAACTGATTTCAAAGTTGCAATACACTCCGGCCATTTCTATAAGCATGCGCTCGGCAATATGCGACAGCGGTAAGTAGGAGAATAACCTGTCCTGACCATCTTTCAAATTGAAAGCTGCTTTGCCCGTAGCTACCGCCCATGCAAATGCATGAAAAGTATGAACCACTCCCTTCGGATTTCCGGTAGTACCAGAGGTATAGATAATGGTCATTATATCGTTGATGTCTCTGCTTGGGTAACCCGCCAAAGGTTTATGCTGTTTCGCTAATTCTTCCCAGTAGTAAAAACCATCCTGTTTAGGACCATACCATGGGAAACTAATACACTGCACTCCCTGCGGAACTCCGGCTTTCATGAAGTTCCAGTCATCTAATTTGCCAACGAGCAAAAGCTTTGCTTCGCTGTGCTGTAAAACGTAGTTGAGGGTGTCGGCATTTACATTTGGATAAACAGGAACCGAAACATAACCCGCCATCATAATGGCCAGGTCAGATATTATCCAGTGCGCGCAGATTTTAGATACCAAACCTACTTTCGACTTTGCAGGGAGGTTATACGATTGCAGGATAGCAGCGAGGGATCTCACTTCATGCGCTGCCTGTTTCCAGGTTAATTCTTTCACCTTACCATCCAACGGTTGGCGCAGAAATACTTTGTCAGGAGTGGTTTGCTCCCAGTGATAAAGCATTTCGAGAGGGGTCTTTAGGTTTTCCATAACGCTGGTTATTTAAGTTTTAACTCCCGCTGCTTCCACATGTATTTGTACAACACCGGGAAGTAATAAATGTAAGCAATGGCCGCAACCACTAAAAAAACAGTGTAAGCGCTAAAAGTAATCCCCTCTACAACCAGCGGAGTAAGCAAGATAGCCCACTCGCCCGTTACACCCAGCGGATACAGCACTACAAAAAATGAATAGCGCATCCACAAAAGGAAGGCCAGCTGCTTATTGAATAACTGGAGAAAATATAAAGAATAGCGCACCAGCTCGGTTATGCTCCAAGCCATGGAAACGATGATAATACCCGTATTGGTAGATAAAGGGACCGTATCATTTTTA
>JAZKEP010000187.1:20574-24168 GCA_040387015.1 Bacteroidota bacterium | reverse complement strand
GGAACATAAGCCCCGCTTTGGCGTTTCGTTTAATGCCTTACGCGCAAATGCAGGTGTTACCCGGTGATGACTATAACACGAAAGAATACCTATGGAGTGCCGGGGCTAATGTGGCGGTCTATTTAGCTTTTGGAAGGGTGAAGTAAAAAATCCCCTATTCTAACTTCATATAAAGCAGTAACAAGTCTGTTATTCTAAATTTCAAGTTAGTTATTATTAATTACAGGTTAGTTTTCTATAAATTCAAATTAGTTATTTATTATAGAAGATTAGTGATTGTTAGAAGCAATTTTGTTATCTATAATAATTAATCAGGTATTGGTAAATTCAAATTAGAAAATAATAAAAGCAATTCTGTTGTTATAAATAGCAAGTTAGAAAACACAAGTAACTAATCATAATTTAAGAAAATCAGACTACTAATTTGAATTTTCAAATTAGTAGTTAATACTAGCTAATCAGTTATTGGTTAAAGCTGATTTGGTGTTATAGATAACAGGTTAGTTATTTTGTTTTTATGTACCGGTTGACAGAAAAAGTGTTTATTTTACAATAAAGATAAACTTTATGGCCACCTCCGAATGCAGCATCAACTACCACCGAATGAAAGTTCACCACTTGCCCATTTTTGCCGCTAATGTAAGTAAGACCTACTATGTAAATAATCCTCCTTTTACTACTCACGTGTTTCCGCTGGGTGATTTGGAAAACCTGATTAAGGACTACCACCAAACCCATGCAGCATTTGCTAACGGGGGAAGGTTGCAAAAAGGTGACTTTCTAATTGCCAAAGGAGAATTGATAGCAGCCTTAGATATAATTAAGGAGGATGTGAACAAAGTAGCGAAGGGCAACCCCGATGTAATAATTGACGGAGGTTTTAAAGCGGTTAAAACGTTCCGCTCCAAGCCCCTGATGCCCGAAGCACCCGTAATTGAAAGCCTGGAAAGAGGTATGAGCCATGAAATATTGCCGGTTTGCAAAATTGTGCCGGAGGCAGTGTATTACACGGCCATTCTTAGCGAAGGCGCGCCCCTCGATCCGCGCGTAATGGTTAAGTCCAACAAACTTATTATCCCTAAAGACCTTACCACCGATATTCAGATTGACGAAGGCAAAAGCCGCAAGAAACATTTCAGGGGTTTGAAACACCTGGTTACTTATTACGTGTATTTTTTTGTTCGCAACTCGGCAGGCATAAGTGCGCTGAGCGAACCAAGATCAATTCTTTGTGTAGGGGAGTAGCACGGATTAGCAAATTTGCTAATCGTCTAATTGTTTAATTCACTTTCACCACCTTTTTCACCGAGACGGTCTCTTCATTTTTTATGGTAAGCAGGTAATTCCCTGCGGGCAGATCTTCTGTTCTTATAGTTTTATCGGCAGAGCCCGATAGAACAACTCTTCCTACATAATCGCTCATTGTAAACTGAAAAGATTTTTCGGTAGTGATGTGGATGAAAGAGGTGAAGGGATTGGGTGAGATGGAAATGTTGGAAGAAGCTAAATTACTGATGGAAGAAATGATGTGAGAGGAGGTTGGGCCTTCGATGGCGAAGTCTAGAAGTTTCGCTTCGATTGTGCTAAACTTCAAGTAACCGAGAAGTGTATCGTTTGCGGTGATAACACGCAAAAAATAATAATAAGGTGTATCCGTAGGAGAATAATCATAGTCAGTCAATAACTCGCAATTGGGGCTACTTGAATGCTCAATCAATACCTCGTTTTGCCAAGATGCATTCTGACTATGAGATAACGTGTCATAGGCTAAATATTTCTTAGCAACACTTTGAGTAAACGAAGTAGGAACCAATTGACCAGAAACACAAGTTCTCATTGTATCTGATTTTGTAAAAATGGCGTTCTGATTTAAACCATGAATTTCACAGTCGGTAAAAGTAACCGCCAGTCCGCCATACGTTCGAATGGAAATATTAAAATCATAAATGCTATCTCTATTGAGGTCAACATCAACACTCCCACTAACATGGAAGTGTTGATCATAGAGGGTTACAGGAATTGAGTAGTCGGGCACATAATCCGTAACTACCATTCCCTGTGTTTGTCCTGCCGTAATAAAATGAGATTGAGCGTACGATGCGGGGAAAAGAATTTGAAAAGAGAGAAGAATGAATAATCCTTTCATACGCTAAAGATAGTTTCTAAAACAAAACAGCCGAAGAAAACTCTTCGGCTGCTTATTTACGGGCTTTGTAAAGTTTTCTCAAGATACTGATTTGCCCGCGATGATGAACCTCATCTTCGGCTACATGATAGAACACCCACGCAAGATTGCAACCTGTTTTGGGATTGTAATCTTCAATCCGCTTATGAAACTCTTCTTTCGATAAACCTTTTAGTTCCTTCACGAGCATTTTTTGCGAAACAGCTAGTTGACGAAGATACCAGCTAATAGGTTTATTGTTTATGAGCTGAGGAATGTATTCACCCATATCCAGACCCGGTAACCATTTTTTGTTTTCAGCTTTAGTCAGTTCTCGTTGTTGAATATAGGTAATGCGGAAAAAATGTTCGCAGCTAACCATGTGCGAAAGCAAGGCACCGATGGTGTTCCATCCCTTGGCATATTGCCAGTGCAATTCTGTTTTACCAATACCTTCTACTCTTTGCAAAGTGGTTGCCCGCGCATCTTCAATAATTCCGAGCAGGTAATCAATAGAAGCATCGGCTGTAAGTCCGAAAGGGACATAGGTTTTTCTCTCTATCATATTTATAAAAGTAAAAGCTTAGTAATTAAAACAAAACAGCCGAAGAGTTTCTTCGGCTGTTTCATTGTCTAATCGTCTAATTGTCGAATTGGCTAATTACTCATTTATGAGCGAAGCCACCAGATACTCTCTGTTCATTCGTGCAATGTTGGTGAGCTTAATTTCTTTAGGGCATTCAGCTTCGCAAGCGCCAATGTTGGTGCAGTTACCAAAACCTTCGTCATCCATTTGGTTCACCATATTAATGGCGCGGTTGTTTCTTTCAGGGCCACCTTGTGGTAATAAAGCAAGCTGAGAAATCTTAGCAGATACAAACAACATAGCTGCACTGTTAGGGCAAGCAGCCACGCAAGCACCGCAACCGATACAAGCGGCAGCATCCATTGCTTTTTCAGCATCGGCTTTATCTACAGGTAAGCTGTTTGCGTCTTGTGCCTGTCCGGTGTTTACCGAAACAAAACCGCCCTTAGCAATAATACGGTCGAAGGCAGAACGGTCAGTGACTAAATCTTTCACAATCGGGAAAGCACCTGCTTTAAAAGGCTCTACATAAATGGTATCGCCATCTTTAAACGAGCGCATATACAACTGGCAGGTAGTTGCTGCGTGTTGAGGCCCGTGTGCACGCCCGCTGATATACATGCTGCACATACCGCAAATACCTTCGCGGCAATCATGGTCGAATGCAATAGGGTCTTCGCCCTTGCGAACGAGGTTGTCGTTCAGCACATCCACCATTTCCAAAAAGCTCATGTCGGCATTTATGTTGTCGATTGTATAATCAACGAGTTTGCCATCACTCTTTGAATTCTTTTGGCGCCAAACTTTTAATTGAAACTTCATAAGCTGTTTTTTAAGTATTAGA
>JAZKEP010000187.1:10077-20564 GCA_040387015.1 Bacteroidota bacterium | reverse complement strand
TGACAATTGAATTCCAATGCCTTTCATCGTCTAATCGTCTAATCGTTTTGGTTTAATCTTTTATAAGTGCTTGAAATGATTTTATTGATAACTCTTAAAATGCTTTTTAATTCTTCAATCAATTTTTCGCAATCAGGATAGTTTTTTGAATGCTTACATATCTCTAACCAATATTCTGTTTCTTCTGCTTCCTTTTGTGCTATTCTCATTTTGTTTAGAAAATCTTTTGGGCTTGAAGCATTCTGTGCTTCCTTAACGTTTGCTCCAACCGAAGTTCCTGAACGCAATAATTGTTTTGCTACTACATACTTTCTTTTCTCTTCCAGTAACTCAGAATATTCAACTGCCGACAAAGCGAACTTGAAACTTAAATCAACAATCAGATTTTTCTCTTTGTTCTCCATCGTCTAATTGTCACATCGTCTAATTATTTATAGCTTCTTACTTGTAATTTAATATTCTCATACACCAACTCTTCTTTGTGAAGAACAGGGTCCGCATCAACTCCCTTAAACTCCCAAGCTGCTGCATACTTATAGTTTTCATCATCGCGCTTTGCTTCGCCTTCCTCCTGATATTCTACCCGGAAGTGACCACCGCAACTTTCATTTCTGTTCAATGCATCAACCACCATCAACTCACCTAACTCAATAAAGTCAGCTACACGTCCTGCTTTATCAAACTCAGGGTTAAACTCATTCAACGTGCCCGGAATATTTACGTTGCTCCAGAACTCTCTGCGTAACTCTTGAATAAGCTTACGAGCATGAGTTAAGCCCTCAGCGGTTCTTGCCATACCGCAGTATTCCCACATAATCTTTCCAAGCTCTTTATGGAAATCATCAACCGTCTTCTTTCCTTTTACTCCAATCAGTTTCTCTGCTCTTTCTTTAGCTGCGTTTGCTGCTTCCACAAAAGCAGGGTGGTCAGTTGGAATAGGCTTTACGAAAATTTCAGATGAAAGATAATTGCCGATAGTATAAGGAATAACAAAGTAACCGTCAGCAAGACCTTGCATCAAAGCCGAAGCACCTAAGCGGTTTGCACCGTGGTCGCTGAAGTTAGCTTCCCCCAAACAATAGAGCCCCTGAACAGAAGTCATCAATTCATAATCAACCCAAAGGCCACCCATGGTGTAGTGAACAGCAGGGTAAATTTTCATTGGTGTTTTCAACGGATCTTCATTGGTGATGTTCTGATACATGGGGAACAACTCACCGTAACGTGCTTTTACTACTTCAACGCCTAAACGTTTAATAGCATCGGCAAAATCAAGGAACACACCAAGACCCGAAGCAACAATTCCACGTCCGTCATCACAAGCTTCTTTAGCTGCACGCGAAGCAATATCGCGCGGACAAAGATTACCGAACGAAGGATATTTGCGTTCCAAATAATAATCGCGGTCTTCTTCTTTTATATCAACAGCCGTTTTCTTTCCCTCACGAATTGCCTTCGCATCTTCTTTCGATTTAGGAACCCAAACGCGTCCGTCATTACGCAATGATTCACTCATCAAAGTCAGCTTCGATTGGTAATCACCGGTTACGGGAATGCAGGTCGGGTGAATTTGTGTGTAGCAAGGATTAGCGAAGTAAGCGCCTTTCTTATGTGCTTTCCATGCAGCCGTTACATTGCTTCCCATGGCATTGGTAGAAAGAAAGAAAACGTTTCCGTAACCACCGGTGCAAAGCAACACCGCATGCCCGAAGAATTTCTCCAACTCACCGGTAATTAAATTACGTGCAATAATGCCGCGTGCCTTTCCTTCAATGGTTACTACTTCTACCATTTCATGGCGCGAATACATCTTTACGTTGCCTAAACCAATTTGTCTTTCAAGCGCACCATAAGCACCCAGCAATAACTGCTGACCTGTTTGTCCACGCGCATAAAAAGTTCTGCTCACCTGCGAACCACCAAACGAACGGTTGTCTAACAAGCCCCCATACTCGCGCGCAAAAGGAACACCCTGCGCCACGCATTGGTCAATGATGTTTCTCGATACATCCGCCAGGCGATAAACATTTGCTTCGCGTGCACGGAAGTCACCGCCTTTGATAGTGTCGTAGAACAAACGGAAAACAGAGTCTCCATCATTCTTATAATTCTTAGCAGCGTTGATTCCTCCTTGTGCAGCAATCGAGTGTGCACGTCTTGGCGAATCCTGAAAGCAGAATGCCTTTACCGAGTAACCAAGTTCAGCCAATGAAGCAGCAGCAGCAGCACCGGCAAGCCCGGTTCCTACTACAATCACTTCCAGTTTTCTTTTGTTGGCAGGGTTTACCAGTTTGGCATGTTCCTTATAGTTGCTCCATTTTTCAGCGAGCGGTCCTGAAGGAATTTTTGAATTTAATTCTGACATATCTTGAGGGTTGAAAGATTAATGAACCAAATTGAAATAGAAACTTACCGGCATCAATGCAAACACAATTGAAATGATTACAGAGAATGCTATTCCGGCTACTTCAATTGCTTTATTGTATTTCACGTTGTTCAATCCCAAACTCTGGAAAGCACTTTTGAAACCATGTAGCAAATGCCAGAACAACGAGAAGCAGGCAACCAGGTAGAATATCACCATCCCGGGACTCTGAAAGTGTTCTTGCATTAACTGGAACAGGTTAAGCTCTTCACCGGTAGCCAGTTGATTCAAACGATTGGGTCCCCAAAAGTTGCGAAGGTGAATGATGAGGAAGAAAAGAATCAATGTGCCGAGCAAGCCCATGCTACGGCTGTACCATTTGCTGTTTGCATTCGGATTGCTATAAGCATATTTAACCGGACGGGCATCGCGGTTTTGTTTCCAAAGTAACAACCCATCAACAATGTGAAGGATCAAACCTGCAAACAAACCCACCTCCAGGAAATGAACAATAAAGTTGGTTCCCATAAAATGGGCGTAGAACAAGAACGTTACTCCGCCATCGTTGAACCAAATGCACCCGTTGATAGACGCATGAACGATTAAAAAGGTGATGAGGAAAAAACCGGTTAAACCCATAATGAGTTTTTTGCCGATAGAAGATTTTATTAGAGCGGAATTAATCATACTGGGTTTTGTTTTAAGGCGGGCCAAAATTATTACCCGAAGCGTAAATCGAAAGCTTTTTGGGGTTTATTTTTAAACAAATGGGAAGAGAATCAGTTCAATTTAGCTGTAAGCATAGTCGCTCAGGTATAAATAAGGCTCATTGAGCTTGCCTTTATCAGCTATTGTAGCCTGGTGTATAATCTGGCTATCGGTTTTTTTAAGTTCCGGTAAAATGCGGCTCATGAGCATGTTGCCAAAGTCTTCTGAAGCATCGCGGGGTAGTTCATTTGGCAGATTATCAATAGCCATTACATCTACTACGTTAGGAAGAAAGGGTTCAACAATTTGCCCGGTATGTGCATCGTAACCATAATATGGTTTCTCAATACTCGATGTTCTTAGCGTAGATGGAACTGAAGCATCAGGCGAAATATCGCAGGTAATGTCTGCTATTTGTTTTATTCGGAAATCCTTCTCCGTCATCTGCTCCCTATCGAAGAAAACCGGATACCGTTTATCCCAGTAAATACCGTTTATCATCACATCGGCTGTTTTGGTAAACGGATAGAAGTTGGATTTGTAAGCAGAAGGATTTGTGTGAAAGTCTACCGTATCAAACTTCTCGGCTCCTTCGCGATGATACATATCGCCACTGGAGAGCTGGGTGTAAACAATCTCATTAAACTCATTGTAGCAGAAATTGTAAGGCGCCACCTTTTGAATGCCCACAAGGTTCAGCAGGAAAGCAGCACCGTTTGAAACCCGACCTGTTCCCGTTAAAACAATCTTCAGTTTAGGGAATTTGATTTTGGAAAACTCGCGTTGTACTTCGGCAAAATTGTGGCATTCACTCATCTGGCGGATAGAGAATATTTTTGAATCCAGGCCTATCATTCTTACTGCATGGTAAGCACCTACAATTCCTGCCCACCTACCAAAAGCGATTAATCTTTTACCTTTCTCATCTTTCAAAGTTTCCCAATCAATTAGGCGGATGTTCTTTTCTAACACTGTCTTCAACAAGTTTTGATTATGCGGTTGTTTCTTGATGACATGCGAAAAGATGAAGTAAGTTTTATCGGCTATTAAGTATTCAGAGGGAATTTCTTTTACACCAAGAAGTACATCGCAACTGCTCATGTCTTCTTTTACTTCAATTCCGTGATAACGATATTCATCATCGGTATAGCAGCGGTAATTGCATGATTGAACGTAGACTTCAATATCCGGATTCTCTTCTTTTAATATAGCGCATTGCGAAGGAGTTAAAGGAACGCGGTTATCCTGCGGCACTTTTGTTTCTTTCAGAATTCCAATTTTCATATTGAAACACATAGTAACATAGAAACACAGAGAATACAAAATTTTAGAGGTTTGCATTTTTTATAAAGGGTAAACGTTAAATACAATTATCTTTGTTCCGTTCTTTGAAAACGAGTTGGCAGTTGACAGTTGGCAGTAACACAAAATGTGTTTACTGTGAACCGTGAACCGTCAACCAAACGGGGCTGATTGGAATTGACGGGAAGCCTTGAAGGTAAACCCGCGTGCCGTGGGTGTGTGATACCACGTTAATCCATTGCGCAACATTTATTAGCTGGCGACTATCAATACGCTATGGCTGCTTAATCTTAGAGATTAACCACCAATTGCTCCACGCTTGAGGTACCATACACAGCGTGCAAGCAATCAAAACTTGGTAACGTACTCGTAAAGATTCATCCACTTTACGATGTATGAACAACGGATGTAAGAAACAAATTGGAGGGTTGCTTATCCGGCTTGTTTACTAAAATCAATAAGTAACTACGCATGTAGAAAGTTTATCGTCAACTTATCCGGACGTGGGTTCGATCCCCACCAGCTCCACTATTTTTTTGCCGGCCTTTTATACAGATGCTGCCGGCTTCGTATTGCTATCTTGTAATCTGCAAGAACTTTCCATCTTTGATGTATCTGTTTTTCTGTTGAATGAAACCATTTATTTCTTTTCTGTTGATCCCCTTTCTGGCTTTAACTACAAATACAGCCATAAGCCAGGTTCCGAAATCACAGATTCATCGTGGCCAGTCAAAGTATCAGTTGAAGGATTACCGGGGTGCTATTGTTGATTATGACAAAGCCATTGAATTGAACCCGACAGACCCCGTTCCTTACAATAACAGGGGGCTTGCAAAGTATCAGCTTAAGGATATGGAAGGTGCACTTCAGGACTATTCCACCGCCATTGAGTTAAACAACCGCAAGAATGCTATCATATATTTTAATCGCGCTACTTTAAAAGATGAACTGAAAGACTACGAAGGCGCCTTGAAGGACTATGATAAGGCTATTGAACTGGATGCCCGTGACGCTGTTAAATACAACAACAGAGGCCTCGTTAAGTATAATCTCAGGATATACAGAGATGCCATTGCTGATTTTTCATCCAGTATAAAATTAAATGCTAAGGATGAGGTTACTTATTTTAATCGTGCACTTGCTAAAGAAGGGTTGGAAGATTATATAGGTGCTATAGACGATTACTCCAAAACGATAGAACTGAATTTTAGAGAAGCTGATGCGTATATCAACAGGGCAATGGTAAAGGTTAAATTGGCTGATTACAAGGGTGCTTTAAGCGATTACGATCAAACTTTAAAACTTAGGCCGGATGATTTTGTGGCAGCTCAAAACCGCGAACTTGTAAAAGCTAAGCTGAGAGAAACTGAAAATAACTCATCTACAAACAACTAGTCTTTCTAACAGATCTGTCAATGTATTTTTACGTCAAAGCGCTTCATATTATTTTTATAGTCACCTGGTTTAGCGGGTTGTTTTATATCGTTCGGCTGTTTATTTATAATGCTGAAGCCGAACAGAAAACAGAGCCGGAGAGAAGTATTCTGCTTACTCAGTTTAATGTAATGATAAAAAGACTGTGGTATGGAATCACCTGGCCTTCAGCTATCCTTAGCGTTATCTTTGGCGGATGGATGTGGTATATGTTTAATTCATTACCCGAATGGCTCGTGCTAAAGCTGGTTTTTGTGATTGGGTTGTATATCTATCACTTTTCGCTGCATCTTATTTTCAGACAACAAGTGCAAGGAATATTCAAGTACACATCACAACAGTTGCGTATATGGAATGAGGTGGCAACTATCTTTCTAGTTGCCATAGTAATGCTTGTGGTAGTAAAAGAGAATTTGAGTTTCGTGTGGGGGCTATTGGGTTTGCTGCTCTTTGTTATTCTGTTGATGGCGGGTATTCGAATTTATAAGGTGCTTCGTTCTAAATAGATTAGCTCCACAAATTCCGGTAATCTGTTTCATAGCCATTGCAATACGAGGCAAAAGTATTCACCCATTCAGGCGAAGTATTCATGCAGGGAACTCTTACATAAGTTTCTCCGCCATGGCTTAAAAACGATTCTTTACCGCGTTCGTCCATTTCTTCTAAGGTTTCCAAACAGTCAGCAACAAAAGCAGGGCAGAGTGTAAGCAGTTTCTTTACGCCCTGCTTCGGTAATTCTTCCAATACTTTATCTGTAAAGGGCTCAATCCAGCCATTACCAAGTCGCGACTGAAAGGTGATGAGCACCTTTTTCATATCTAAGTTCAGCTTTTCGGCAACTAGCTTTGTGGTAGCTTTCACTTGGTGTTTATAGCAGGTTTCCCAGGCCAGTGATTTTATTTCGCAGCAATCGCCACTACTATAACAATGAGTTTTTGTGGGGTCCGATTTTTTTAAATGCCTTATCGGCAAGCCGTGATAGCTAAACAGATACTTGTCAAAATCAGTTTTACCGAGCGAAGGGCGTATGCTTGCGGCCAAAGATTCAATATAATCCGGCTCGCAGAAAAACGGTTTCAGTACGCGCAATTTTCCATTCTTCTTCAACGATTTAATGGTTTCAATTACGTGTTCCAGTGCGGTTTCATACGAACTCATAGCATAATGTGGATACATAGGCGCAATTAAAATTTCATCCAACTCACCGGCATTTGCTTCCAGTTTCTTTAAAGCCTCTGCGGGAGTCGGGTTGCCATAGCGCATGGCCACCGACACAGGCATTTCTATCTTACTTTGAACCAGCGCAGCAAACTCATCTGTGATGACTTTCAACGGAGAGCCTTTCCCGGTCCATACAGAGCGGTAGGCTTCTGCTGATTTGGGGGCGCGGAAGGGAACAATAAACGCTTTCACTACTAATGTCCTGATGATATAGGGGATGTCTATCACGCGGCCATCCATAAGGAACTCGTTTAGATATCTCCGCACGTCCTTAACCGAATAACTATCGGGTGAGCCAAGATTAATTATGATAAGACCTTTTTTGCTATTACTCATGGGCGCTAAAGTGCATTCTTATTTACACAACAAAAAGCCTGAGAACATGTTTAGGAGCTTCTACTCCTCAAGGATGAGGAGAGTTGTTGAGGATAAGAATTGTAAGGCTTGTCAATGTTCTTTCGAGCGGAAAAGCCAATTTCCGGGTTTTTCATGCTTTTTTCGTCAAAAAGCGATTTACCTGGACTTATAGAGTTTTGTCACAGAAGTGTCATTTTATTGTTAACAGGCTATTTTAACTAATGTCGAAACGGGGCTTGGATATATTTGCGCCCGCAGGGAAAATAACAGCACGGGATACATGCAGGAATATGAAACGGGCTTGGTAGTGGCGGGGGTGAACTACAGAAAAACGGCATTAGACATTCGCAATAAATTTGCACTTACCACCGAAAATATTCGGGGTATTTACGCGGACGATGAGCACAATAAGCCCGATGACTTTTTTATACTTTCCACCTGCAACCGCACTGAAATTTACAGTATTACAAGTAGGCCGGAAAAGGTCATCAACCTGTTTTCACGCTATAGCCAGGTGGGTGAAACTGAAGCGAAGGACTACACCTTTATAAAGTCGGGTGAAGAGGCCATTAAGCACCTGCTTCATGTAGCCTCGGGGCTTGACTCCCAGATTTTGGGCGATTATGAAATTATCGGCCAGCTTAAGAATGCCTTTGCACTTGCTAAAGAAAATAACTGTACCAGCGGGCTGATGGAAAAATTGGTGAATACTTCTTTGCAGGCATCGCGCCAGGTACGCAATCGCACTTCAATTTCCGATGGAACCACTTCTATTTCCTATGCGGTTATTCAATTGCTGAAGCAGGAATTAGGCGACAAGGAAGCGATGAACATTTGCCTGATGGGTTTAGGGAAAATAGGAACACTTACTTTGAAGAACCTGAAGCATTATATGCCTCAGCATAAAATTACTGTCATTAATCGAAATGAGTTAAGGGCGCAAAATGCAGCCAGCGAGTTTAAGGTGGGCTTTGCAAAGCTCGAACAACAGCAGCAGGTGCTCAATGCCACTCATGTGCTGATTGTTGCTACCGGAGCCGATCATCCTATTATTACGAAACAGGAAATTGAAGCATCGGGCGTGAAACTTATTTTTGATCTTTCGGTACCATCGAACGTAAGTGCCGATGTGAAAGAAACAGCCGGACTGAAAATGTATGACATTGATGGCCTTTCTAAAATAGTGAATAAGACTATTAAGAAACGGGAAGATCAGATTCCGCTTGCCGAGCAAATAATAGAGGAACATTTTCAGGAGTTCAGAGATTGGGAACGCAGAAGAGATTTATATAAGGCAAAGGTTTAGTGTAACTTTTAGCTTTGTATTATTGTGCAGAAGATTTACTACCGTGAACACATCCCATCCTATTCGTATAGCAACCCGCAGCAGCCCTTTGGCGCTGTGGCAGGCAAATGCTGTTAAGCAAAAGCTTGAATTGAAGGGACACGCCTGCGAACTAATACTGATAGAAAGCACCGGTGATATTCAACTGACACAACCGATTTATTCGCTGGGCATTTCAGGGGTTTTTACAAAGCAGTTAGATATTGCTTTGCTGGAAGGCGCAGCCGATATAGCCGTACACTCGTTAAAAGATGTTCCTACGCAACTGGCAGAAGGGCTGGTGCTGGCAGCGGTATTGGAACGCGGCTCACCTGAAGATGTGGTGATGATGAAAAATAAGGAACAGCTGGAAGATCATCAGTCAAAAGCTACCATTGCCTCCAGCAGTTTAAGAAGAAGGGCGCAGTGGATGGCAAAATATCCGAACCACACCATTGTTCCTGTGCGCGGAAATGTGCAAACGCGAATCAGGAAGTTTAAAGAAGCAGAAGACACAGACGGAATTATTTTCGCCAAAGCAGGGCTTGAGCGATTAGACCTGCTAAATGATGCCACAGTTACCCTGCATTGGATGCTGCCTGCACCCGCACAGGGAATTATCGGTATTGTTTGCAATGCAGAATCGCGCATGCAGGAAATTTGCAATACCATTAATCACCGGGAATCGTTTATTGCCGGAAACGTGGAACGGCAATTTATGAATGCTTTGCTGGCAGGCTGTTCGGTGCCAGTAAGTGCCCTTGCAAAAGTGGCAGATAGTGAACTGGAGTTTGCAGGGGCAATGCATTCGTTCGATGGCACCGTACAATTCAGGATTTATCGCATGATGATGATTTCGGAATGGGAAAACGCAGGAAAGGAAGCAGCAGAAAAACTTTTGCAACAGGAGGGTGCAACAGAATTATTAATGGAGATAAGAAACAGGAGCCTGCCGGATGGCGGAGCGGTGTTATGATAAAATTGCTGTCAACAAAAAATCTTGATGAAAAAACGATAGCTTATGCTAAGTCGTTTCGTTTTGACGTAACCTGCGCTGAGTTCATTGAGGTTACGCCTGTGGTATGGGAGGAATCGGTTTTGAAAAATTTCGTTTGTGATAGTGTGGCATTTACGAGCAGCAGCGGGGTAAAATACTTTCTTGACCATCCTGTAGCAAAGGAATGGGTAAAAGGAAAGAATGTTTTCTCCATAGCCGGAAAAACTTACGATGAATTGCTGAATCGTGATATAAACGTGCTGAGTACTGCTGAAGATTCACAAGCTATGACCGAAGGGGTTATTGAAACAAATGCTACCCGCTGCATTCTGCATGTTTGTGGAAATATACGCCTGGATACACTTGAACTAAAACTTAAACAGGCAGGTATTGAGTACTACCCGCTGGTAGTATATAATACCACACTTATTACCGGTTTGCATTTGGATGACGAGTTTGGTGTGATCTTATTTTTTAGCCCCAGTGGTGTAGATGGTTTTTTATCTGCGAACCAAATCCACGAGAAAACTGTTTGTTGTTGTATCGGCAACGCAACAGCTTCAAAACTAAGGCGAGCAGTTCCGAATGCTAAAATTTTAGTGTCGCCTTTTCCTTCACCTAAGTCAATGATAGAAAGAGCAGTTACTTACTTCGATAGAAAATTATGATAAAATCAAATGCCTTGAAAAACGATTTATTTCTTCAGGCCTTAAGGGGCGCAACTGTTTCGCGTCCGCCTGTGTGGATGATGCGGCAGGCAGGTCGCTATCTGCCTGAGT
>JAZKEP010000187.1:0-10067 GCA_040387015.1 Bacteroidota bacterium | reverse complement strand
AGTATATGAAACTACGTGCGAAGTATGATTTCTTCACCCGCGTTCAAACTCCTGAACTTGCCTGCGAAATTACTTTACAGCCTATAGATATTGTTGGTCCCGATGCGGCCATTATTTTCTCGGATATATTGGTGATCCCCCAGGCTTTAGGCGTTGAAGTGTTAATGGAAGAAGGAAAAGGACCTTTGCTTCCTAAAACTATTAAGACTCAAAATGATGTTGACAATTTGCAAACAGATGGAGTCGCTGAGCGATTAGATTATGTATGCAAAGCAATTGCGCTCACTAAGAAAGAACTTAACGGACGTGTTCCTTTGATTGGTTTTGCAGGAGCACCCTTCACCATTCTTTGTTATATGGTGGAGGGGAAAGGGAGCAAAACATTCGAGAAAGCGAAACAGTTTTGTTTTACACAACCTGCATTAGCACAAGCATTGCTTCAGAAGATCACTGATGTAACTATTGAATACCTGAAAGCACAGGTAACAGCCGGTGCTGATTGTGTGCAGGTGTTTGACAGCTGGAGCGGCATGCTATCGTCCGATGATTTCGCTATGGTTGCACTGCCTTACTTAAAACAGATAAGCGATGCCCTCAACCCGCTATGTCCGGTTATCCTTTTCCCGAAAGGGAGTTGGTATGCATTGAAAGAGTTGAGTGAAACCTCCGCGTCCGCTATTGGAGTAGATTGGACCATTACCCCTGGCTTTGCCCGTGAACAGACTTCTAATAGGATAACGCTGCAAGGCAACTTCGACCCTTCTAAGCTCTTGCTGTCGCCAAAGGAAATTCAGAAAGAAGTAAAGAAAATGATTGATGCATTCGGCACTATGCGATACATCGCCAATCTCGGTCATGGAATATTGCCAAACATTCCCGTTGATAATGCGAAAGCATTTGTAGATGCCGTTAAAAATTATCCGAACTGATGAGAGCGGAATTTTCAGCCTGGATAAAAGGACTTCAAAATTCTATTTGCCAAGAAGTGGAAAAAGCTGACGGCAAGGAAAAGTTTATTGAAGATAAATGGACACGAGCAGAAGGTGGCGGAGGAATAACCAGAGTTGTTCAAAATGGTGAAGTGTTTGAGAAAGGCGGAGTAAATACTTCTGAGGTATACGGAAAAATTACACCGCAAATCCGTGAGCAATTAAAAATAGAAGGCGAAGATTTCTTTGCCTGCGGAATTTCTTTAGTCCTGCATCCTTCCAATCCGATGGTTCCAACGGTTCATGCTAACTTCAGATACTTTGAAGTGTACGATAAAGGTGGGAATGTTAATGATGGCTGGTTTGGTGGCGGAGCCGATTTAACACCTTATGTTTTGTTTGAAGAAGATGCAAAGCATTTTCATCAAGCTTATAAAAATAGTTGCGATAAGTTTGGGGATGGTTTGTATCCGAAATTTAAAACGCAATGCGATAACTATTTTGTGAATCATCATCGCAATGGCGAGCGGAGAGGAATAGGTGGAATATTTTATGATTATCTGAAGCCTTCACCAGTTTTTTCGGCAAAGAAGCTGTTTGATTTTTCAAAGTCAAACGGAGATGCATTTATTGAAGCCTACTTCCCGATAGTTGAAAGAACAAAACATCTTCCTTTTAATGAGAAGCAGAAGAACTGGCAATTGATTCGAAGAGGAAGATATGTGGAGTTTAATTTAATTCATGATCGCGGAACCCTCTTCGGATTAAAGAGCAATGGACGCACCGAAAGTATTTTAATGAGTTTACCTTTGAACGCAAGGTTTGAATACAATTATCAGCCCGAAGCCGGAACCGATGAAGCAAAACTTTTTGAAGTATTACTGAAACCCAAAGACTGGATTTAATTTGTTGTCATGATAAGAAGAAATAGAACACTTCGGCAGTCATATGCCATTCGTGAGTTAGTTGCTGAAACGATAGTTACTCCCAATGATTTCATTGTTCCTCTGTTTGTTACTGAAGGGCGGGGAATCAAGGAAGAAATCTCTTCCATGCCCGATTACCATCGTTTAAGTTTGGATAATCTGAAGAAAGAAGTAAAGGAACTATGGAGTTTAGGACTAAAGAGCGTTTTACTTTTCGTAAAAGTTCCTGATAAACTGAAAGATGATAAGTGCTCGGAAGCGCTGAACAAAAAAGGATTGATGATTCGGGCTATTCAGGCTGTGAAAGACGCACAGCCTGAGATGTTCGTCTTTACCGATGTAGCACTTGACCCTTTCTCTCCGCATGGTCATGACGGATTAGTGAAAGGTACAGAAATTCTGAATGATGAGACGGTAAAAGTTCTTGCTGAAATGAGTGTACTTCATGCAATTGCAGGAGCAGATTTTGTTGCGCCCTCTGATATGATGGATGGAAGAGTCGCTGCTATACGTCTGGCTTTGGAGAAAAATAGATTAACTAAAACAGGAATCCTTTCGTATAGTGCAAAATATGCTTCTTGTTTTTATGGACCTTTCAGAGATGCTCTAGACAGCGCTCCTGGTTTTGGCGACAAGAAAACATATCAAATGGATTTCAGGAATAGGGGAGAAGCTATCAAAGAAGTTCTGGATGATATCAGTGAAGGTGCAGACATTGTTATGGTAAAACCTGCGGGGGCTTATCTGGATATTATCCGAGATGTAAAAAATGCGGTGCAGGTTCCTGTTGCTGCTTACCAGGTAAGCGGTGAGTATGCAATGATTAAGGCGGCTTCTCAAAGAGGCTGGCTGAATGAAAATGCAGCAGTTACGGAATCGCTCACTTCAATAAAGCGCGCGGGGGCAGATTTAATTGCATCCTATTTTGCCAAGCAATTCGTGAAGAATATTTAATAGCTATACATGAATATCAATAACAGTGAAAAGCTTTTTGCTGAGGCGGAGAGACACATTCCCGGTGGAGTGAACTCTCCGGTGCGTGCTTTTAAGCAGGTAGGTGGTACACCCCTATTTATGAATCGCGCAGATGGCGCTTATATTTTTGATGAAGACAGTAATCAATACATTGACTACATCAATAGCTGGGGACCCATGATTCTGGGGCACAACTATCCTAAAGTGGTGGATGCTGTTCAACAGCAAGTAAGCACAGCTTTTTCTTTTGGTACACCAACCTCTTTAGAAATTGAAATTGCGAAGCTCATAAAAAGCATGGTGCCGAATATTGATTTGGTGCGCATGGTCAATAGCGGAACAGAAGCCTGTATGAGTGCAGTTCGTTTAGCTCGTGGCTTTACAGGTAAATCAAAAATCATCAAGTTTGAAGGACATTATCACGGACATGCTGATATGTTTTTGAAGAAAGCCGGAAGCGGTGTGGCTACACTCGGCATTAAGCAGGAAGGCGGCATTCCAAAGGCGGTTACGGATGATACCCTCGTGATAGCGTTTAATGATTTCGAAGCTCTGGAAGAAATAGTTAAGCAACACAAGAATGAATTAGCTGCCATTATAGTTGAACCTGTAGCCGGAAACATGGGTTGTGTGCCGCCTAAAGATGGTTTTCTTGAACTGATGCGAGCCTTATGTACCGATAATAACATTGTTCTGATTTTTGATGAGGTGATGACTGGTTTTCGTTTAGCGAAAGGCGGAGCCCAGGAACGATTAAATGTTTGGGCTGATTTAGTCACGTTTGGAAAAGTAATAGGCGGAGGGTTGCCGGTTGGTGCTTTTGGAGGAAGAAAAGATATCATGAGCCATATTGCTCCGTTAGGCAATGTTTATCAAGCAGGTACCTTGAGCGGAAATCCCATAGCGATGAGTGCGGGCTTTGCCACACTTACTGAGTTGAATGATATAAGCTCATCGGTTTATTACGATCTAGATATGAAAGGCGAAAGATTGAAGAGAGAAATAGCTGAAGTATTTGCTGAAAATGGAATCATCCATACTATCAATCAAATAGGTTCAATGATAAGTGTTCATTTCTGCGAAGAGGAAGTCACCAACTTTGAAACTGCTTCCAAAGGGAATAACGATACCTTCAAAAAATTCTTCCATCACATGCTTAATAATGGGATCTATTTGCCTCCATCTGCCTTTGAGACCTGGTTCTTGTGTGCTGCATTAACTGAAAAGGATTTGGAAGCTACTCTTATAGCATGTAAAAAATTTACAGTGAAGGCTTAAGTAACTTCAGCTTACTTGTTACTCATAACCTATCACCAGCTTCTTTTCTCCCGTCAAACTCCCTTCTTCAAACAACTTAACTATGTAAATGCCTTTGCTGTATTCCGCAATAGAAATGCGGGTATATTTTTCAGTTATGCTTTTCTGTAGGAGCAGTCTTCCTGTAATATCACTAAGTGTGAAAGTTGCGGGTGTATTCTCCTTTTTCTCTACAACAAGCATATCGGTGACCGGATTGGGGTAAACACGGAAATAATCTTTAGCGGAAGAAAGGATATTTGTTTGAACGGTTCCCGAGTCCACCACTTTGAAAACATCTAAGGCTGCTTCTACCAAATGCCCTTGCGGGTTATCTACTGCATTAAAAAGTATCTGCATATTTTGCGTAGCTGTTATAAAATCACTCACTCTGAGATTTTTATACCTCCATCTGCTCTGCACTGAATCCGCGTTCATTACATCCACTAATACAGTATCAATCCCATTGGTAAGAGAAACATGTAACGAGTCATTCGGGTTGCTGCCGTTACCGCCATCGTTGTAGAACCAGCGGTAGTAGCTAATATAAGGATCACCATAGGTTGAAAGGTCAAACAATGGTGAACGAAGGATTGTGTAACCATTGTCCACATCATCATCACCGGCAGCGCCCCCGTTATTGCCTGTTACATAGCAATCGGTTCCTAAATCGGTGGTAATATCAAGATTGGGGTTAGCCACCACTCCCTGATAGCTGGTTCCTTCCGGTTCTCCTCTTTGCCAATCACCAGCAGTGGCGGTGGTGGAAACAGTCCAGCCGTAGTCCATTACAAAATCATCATAGTAACCTTTACCTACAGCAATTTTTACAGTATCATCATTACTCGAAATAGTATCTGAGACTATCGCAGTTATTCTTCCCCAACTCCCTGCATAAAAGGTGTAGGCATTCTGCAGGAAGTCACAAAAATTATACTCTCCTGCAGCATCTGTTGTCACCTCACGATAACTAGTTCTATTGGTGTTCTGAATCAATACTCGTGTAAACGGTAAGTCGTTTCCGGTAGTGGCATCCACTGTTTTTATATGCAGTTTCGAAGTGGATACCGGCACAAGGTTTACGTTAATTGTTGTAAGCACACCATTCTTCAGGTTTACATTTGTATAGTCTTTGGTTTGATAACCGTTTTTAGAAAAACGGATAGTGTAAGTTCCGCTATCGGCAGTGCCGGTGGAATACTTGCCCAGAAAATTACTAACATCACTTACACTATCTTCCACAATTTCAACCTTCACATCAGTAAGTAAAGAATTGCAGATAGTATCTCTCACAACTCCTTCCAGATAGCAGGCGCGTTTATAGGTTGGGCCCAATATCCATAGGCCTGTTTCAATATCACTCACAATAATATTTCCGGAAGGCAGATAAGGCCATACTCCCCAGGCACCATGAAACCCATCGCCTGAAAAACCGGGCGAAGTATCAAAACTACCTACCTCTACCAGATTGTTTTTTCGGGAAACATCATGAATGGTAATACCATAGGTGTAGTAGGAAGTAATGCAGTAGTTATTCAAAAAGTAAGTGTTGTGAATAATAGTGTTAGAGCCTGGATTAACCAGCGTTTTATCCGTTTCAGTTATGTTATTTAAATCAGAAACATCATAGCATGTAAGTGTGGAGTTAGGTTTCTCATCGGTGGTAAAGAGATATTTGTCATCGTCACTTAGCCAGCAGTTATGGCTGAAGTTAAGAGGAGTAGCCCATGAGGCAAGGGTTTTAGCCGGGTTATCGGCAGTAGTTTTATTGCTTACATCCACCACCTTCATTATTCCTTCATTAATGCAGGCCGCCCACATGGTATCGTTGCGCACAAAACAATCATGCACATAACTGTTTGTGAATTTACCCAGCAAAGGAGGGTTATATGGGTTGGCATTTAAATCCAGAAACAGGAGGTCTTTATTGGTGCCATTTACATAAGCAATTCCGTTGCTGTCAATAAATATGGTATGTGAGGTGGTCATTCCTCCCGGATTGATTGTATGATACTTAATACTGTCGGGAAGATAATTCAGGTTTACCACCACAAGCCCGCTGGCTTGTTCGGTTGTTACATAAGCGTATCCTTTGTATTCACGCACTTCTCTCCAAAAGCCATCCTGTCCCACTGCTCCCGGAACAAGGAACAACTGGCGCGGATTTGTGGGGGTATCAATGGCTACAATGGCGAGCCCTTGTGAATTGCCCACTAAGGCATATTCTCTTCCTGCCGAGTCAACATAACCTGTAAGATTAGAGGTAGTTCCGCTGAAAGTAAGATGCCCAAGCGATGTAATATTGCTTTGCGAAAAACAGATAGAACACAAAAGACAATAAACAACAACCAGAGAGTGTTTGAGGGTTAGCTTCACGTTATTTTTTTAGGGTGGTGAAAATAGGGAAAGAAGGCAGTTTGAAAGTTAAACCTTTAACCGTAGTTCGCTCACCGGCTTTAATCCTGTAATAGGAAGGTAATAGCATTTGTATCCTCCTTTGTCAGCTAGCTTACTTCCGAAATCTTTCAGGGGAGCAGCATCTACTTCTTCACCGGTTGGATAGCCACATAAATAAGCGCGTGTGCTTTCGGGAATGGCTTCTGCTTTATCAGATTCCACATGAATAATAATCTGCACGTAATGCCGGGGTTTGCGCTTTTTCGCATAATCTTCGCGCACCAGCAGGTTCAGCTTTTCGTTGAGCGGGAAAGCAGATGTTTTTATTTCAATAGCATCGAAATCGGTGTTGCCTTTGTTTTTACCTACCCGATGTTTTTTCCAATCGTTGTAGATATATTGTGCAAAGGCAAACTCTCCTAAGTGACCGGTGAGCGTATCAATTTTTGAAGCAACAGTCCGTTCTACTTTGGTTTGGGGAATTAAGCGTTCTGCTTCTTCCAGCATGGCCCGGGTAATAACAACGTATGGGTAGTTTTGCATGTTGAGTGCTTACCTGTAATCACCACACTTTTCTCAACTCGTAATCCTGTACTTTAAAAACATTCACATGTCTGTTTTCGAGGTAATTGATAACAGAATCGTTTTTCAGGTCCTTCATAATATCAAACTTATAAGCGGTGCCTGAGTAACGCTGCGTGGAAATATGATTCAGAAAATCTTTACCATACTCTCCCAGCGATTTGAGTGTAAAATTCATGACATCGTAACCAAGATAGGAATACTTGGTTGGTTCTGCATGAAAGGCGGTTGTGTAGTTGGTAATTAGATTACGGGTAGCGGTTTTAGCAGTGTCCACATAAAACGCATCGCTGATACGGGTGGCAAAATCATTTACATAATCCAGTCGCAAAATCTCACCCTTAAGCCAGGTGGGCATGCCGAACACCACGATGTTATATTTTTCTAAATCACTGAAGAGCACCCGCAGGGTGCCGTTCACAAAAGACTCTTCGAAGGAAGTGAGGATGAGCACGTTCGGCTTCCCCGCTTTCAGCTGTTCCCGTGCCGAAGTTTTCTTTCCGTTCAGCAGCATGTTCTTTGTATTAAGCAGGGCCACTGAAAATTTCTGCGAGGCTGTGCGGTTGTAAGCTGCAAACAAAGAATCAAACTGCGCTGCAACCCCTTTGCTTTGCTCGGCATCGGGCGTGTAGATAATAACATTGCTGCCTACAAAAGAATCAACAATTGCGTTGAACAGGGTTTCTACATGTGCATCAATAGTAGGAGCCAGCTTTAAGTGATAAGGGTTTTCGGTGGTTAAACTTTTGGAAGGAGTAAAGGGCTGAATATTGATGATGTGGTTTCGCTTGCAATAATCTGCCACCAGTTTTGCAGATGAAGTAGTAACACTGCCAATGATAATATCCAGTTTCTTTAATTCACCTTTCTTCAATATCTCGGAGGTAACAGAATCGTCATTCATGTTATCGTAAACGCTTAGCTCAACGGTAAAGCTATCCTTCGACTCGTTCAGGGCCTGCAATACGCCTTCATAAAAGTTGAGTGAGATGGCAACATCGTCCTCTAAATGGATTCGGCTGGCAGTGTGGTAATCGTGTGCATTCGAAAAGGCATCTAACTTCTCGATACTGTTATGGGTTTGAAGAGGAAGAATAAGGCCGATGCGATACACCAAATCGCTTTGGGAAAAACAGGCGATAGACGATAGTATATAGATGATTGAGAGCAGAAATTGACGGATACCTTTCATAGTTGCTAAATAATAAGCAAGGCAAATAAAAGGAAAGTTTGCTTCCCTGCTTTACTGAATAACCAATCTTCGTACCACTTTATTCCCTCTTTCATCCTGAATGCGGATGAAGTAAACGCTTTTGGAGAAATTGGAGGTTGCAAGTTCAACAGCCAAGATCTTTCTTCCTGTAATGTCGGTAATAGTTGTAGTTGCACCCAGCATTGTTTCATCTACAGAAATTGTAACAGAGTTACCTGCAGGGTTAGGGTAAATTCTGATTTTGCGGTGTTGTTGGGTGCGGCCGCAAAACTGCGAATGCACTCCGCGGGCTGCGAAATCCGTTCGCAGCATCGGCAGGTGGTTCCGCAGGCCGCGAAACGTGTTCGCAGAACTGCGAACTGGTTCCGCCAGTGGCGAAACGCATCCGCAGAACTGCGAAACGGTTCTGCCGATGGCGGAGGCGTCCGGTAAAACTGCGAAAGCATTCCTCAGGCTGCGAAACCCGTTTGCAGAATTGCCGGGCCTCTTCGCGGCTTGCAGAACGATAGGACAAAACTGCGAAAGCATTATGCGAGTGGTGAAACGCATCCGCTGAACTCCGAAGCTGCTTTGCCGCGTTACGGAGCCATACCCCAAAACAGGATGCTTAACGAAAAATTTGGCTGACGTGAAGGAAGGATGAAAAATCGCTACTTACACCCCTTCAACTGCTCCTTCACCTGTATGGAGTTAATCTGCTTATCGGAGTTAAGCAACTCCTTGCTGATATAGTTCATCACATTGGCAATCTGAATTTCGTCCATCTCTACGCCATACATGGGCTGGTCGTATTCCACCCCGTTCACTACAATCGGGTGGTGGATGCCGTTCTTCAGCCAGCAAGGGATAGAATCGAAATGCTGCAAGGCGAAATCGGAATTGGCAAGCGGAGGCACTAAGGTTTTAATACCCTGGCCTTCATCGCCATGGCAATCGGCACATTTGGTCTGGTAAGAGCTTTTGCCGGGGTGCTGAATGCTGCCGTGTGAAAATATATTCACTATAAATATCACCACAATAAGCAGAATGGTGAACGGGGCGAGATACTTTATAATTCGTTTAGCTTGCAATTTACGGAGTGGGCTTTAGTAGTTTAATTCCTTCCAGTATTTCATCCTCTTCTGCCTGTTGAAGCACATCCATATCCTCTAAAAGCTTGTCAACACTTTCGGCTTTGGTGCCGTCATAATAACCGCGTAGTCTTCGTTGCTTATCTACCAAAATAAAATTGCCGCTGTGCACATGGCCACCCGGTGCATCAGGGTCTTCGGCAGCGCTTACTAAAAACTTATCGGCAGTGGAATAAATAGAATCTTTATTACCTGTAAGAAAATGCCACTTGCTGCTTTCAACTCCCAGTTTACCGGCATAGTTGCGAAGCCTGGCTACCGTATCTCGCGCAGGGTCAATGCTAAACGCCAGTATCAGTATGTCGGGATTGGATTGGTATTTTTCATACACCCGCAGCATTTGGGCCTGCATTTTGGGGCAAATGCTGGGGCAGGAGGTAAAGAAGAACTCCACCACAAATATTTTGTTGTGGATGGTGCCTACATTCACTTCCATGCTATCCTGGTTTACAAACCTGAAACCGGGGAGTGTGTAATCAACGCTATCTGTAATTTGTTTGCCGTTCTCGGTTCGCACAACCGCCACCTTATTTCCATAAACAGGAAGGGTGCTTTGGTCATTGCAACTGATTAAAAAAAGGGAAAGGATGATTGTCTTATTCATATTAGCTTTTATCAA
>JAZKEP010000186.1:17220-23714 GCA_040387015.1 Bacteroidota bacterium | reverse complement strand
GCCTAATTTGGTGGCTAATTCTTTCAGGTGATTGAGCAATTCCTCCTTCCTATTTTCATCATGCAGCCGCAGGGGCACTATTTTTTTGTAAACATATCCTTCCTTTTCAGCCTGTGTTCTGAATTGGTAGTACATATGCCAGGGAAAAGTTTGGTAACTGCTTTTTTCAGCAACGGTGGGTATGCGACCAAGTTGCTTTACAATCTGAATAAAGTTTTCATACTCCTTTCCTCGTTTTAGCTCACGAGCCTTTTCTTTAGCCTCTTCGTATTTCTTAGGTACCAACGTTAATATCTGTCGAACCCGTTCTCTGGTTATACTATACTTTAAGGCAAGTTCCTCTATGGTAACACCTTTGGCTATTTGCCCGATAAACTCCAACGGGTCTCTCTTTCGCTTATTTGTTTGGGGTTGATAGTCTGACATAGCTTCAACTTTAGTTTTATCAGGCTGCTAATCCTTCTTTCCGCAGCAACTCTTTTACGGTGATGGGTATTATTCCTGCAACCTCTTCAGGTTATCGCCACAGTAAATGGTAAAGGGTTTTAGTTGGTGCCTGGCCATGGGGTAAAGGAAACGATAAATAGCGAATTGCAAATAAGGGATGCAAACAGCCCTGTTTTTTTGTCCTAAAAATTACTGTTCTATCAACAACAAAATATTTATTTTTCGCAACCCCAACTAATCCAAAACCACGCACACATGAGCAAAGTGAACATTTGTTACAATTACGAAATCTCATATCGCAAGGTCACCAATGCTGAAACATCGCAGGTGAGACCCTTCGTTGGCTAGTCTAACTGGTGTTTGGATACATCCAAAAGGGGTTTTGACCGTCTAACTGGTGTTTGGATATATCCAAAAGGGGGTTTGGCCGCCTAAATGGTGTTTGGATATATCCAAAAGGGGGTTTGGCCGCCTAAATGGTGTTAGGATATATCCAAAAAGGGTTTTGACCGCCTAACTGGTGTTTGGATATATCCAAAAGAGGTTTTGGCCATCTAAATGGTGTTTGGATATATCCAAAAGGGGTTTTGACCGTCTAACTGGTGTTTGGATATATCCAAAAGAGGTTTTGACCGTCTAACTGGTGTTTGGATATATCCAAAAGGGGTTTTGGCCGCCTAAATGGTGTTTGGATATATCCAAAAGAGGTTTTGGCCATCTAAATGGTGTTTGGAAATATCCAAAAGGGGTTCCGGGGAGGTAACTTGTCTGTGGTTTTAAAACTGACATTCAGGAAAAAACACTGGGGCCCCGGTGAGGAAATAGGCACCCAGGCAGGCTGGACACCTACTGATATGTATCTCAATCTTACTAATTACAGCGGCAACATTACCAGTTATGAAGTTGAGAAAACGTAAGTGGGAAGGTTGCAGGTTGCGGGTTGCAGGTTTAGAAGTGACGTGTGTCGGGTGATGAAAGCAGCATATTGTCATCCTTAACGTAGGTCTCCGAAGTGAAGGTTTTAACAATCTTCCACTGCTTAACATTTCAGTTTCTCCGGTTAATATTTGTGGATTAATTTCGTAGGCATACAAAGCAACCTGTTTATACATATATTGGTCTTAGTATGCGGAGTACTCTCGTTCTTTTAATTCACCAAACACACCAACCATGAAAAAGATTGCCACCGTTCTGTTGTCTTT
Organism: Bacteroidota bacterium; assembly: GCA_040387015.1. Lineage (GTDB taxonomy): Bacteria > Bacteroidota > Bacteroidia > Chitinophagales > LD1 > Bog-950. Next base: position 22,065 of record JAZKEP010000186.1, on the reverse strand, counting down.
TATTTCTGTTTCAGTAGTATTTGCACAAGGCCTATGGATTCAAAAGGAAACTTTTCCTTTTACTTCAGCGGCCGGGGTTTCGTTCAGCATTGGCACGAACGGTTATATGTACACCGGCCAGGCGCTCAACAATTTTTTTATGTATGATGCACTTGCCGATACGTGGGTTGCCAAAGCTGATTTTCCCGGAGGCCTGAGAACGGGAGCAGCGGGTTTTGCGACCGACAGTTTTGGATTTGTGGGCTGTGGCAAAGGCACTAATTACCTGAATGACTTTTACCGGTATGATCCGACAACGGATAGCTGGACAGCAAGAGCTAATTATCCCGATAGCATAGAAAGTGCTTTTTCGTTTAGCATAAATGGCATGGGTTATTTGGCTGGCGGTTTTACAGGACTGGTAACTACCAGGGAATGCTATGGTTATGATGTGGCCAACGATCAGTGGATAGCCAAGGACAGTATGCCGATTGCCTTGCGCGAAGGGTTTTCGGCTGTGGCCAATGGCAAAGCATACTGCGGCCTGGGAAGACAAACAACTTCTTTCCGGATAGATTCGGTGTATGAATATGACGCTGTTGCCGATAGCTGGCAATCGAGAGCGGGCTATCGTTTGTCGCATAACAGTGCAACACGGATGGTACATGCTTTTACAATCAATGACATCATTTATGTGAGCAATCCTTTGACAACTATTTACAGTAAATTAGGTGTATATAATGTAGCCCTCAATTCCTGGTCGGAGGTGTATTCGTATCCAAGAGATGGCGTTATAGGGGCAAATTGCACTCATCAGGATATGGGCACTTTAACTATCAACAACCGCGGCTATTTAGCTTCGGACTGTATTTACAATTCGTTTTGGGAGTTTGACCCGGCTAATCATTTCACTATAAATTCTTTTACCCCTGATACGCTGTGCGAACAGGACTCTATACAGGTTACTTTTTCGTCCTCGCTGAGCTTTAATCCGGGCAATCGTTTTGTTTTGAAAGTTGGTACGGCTTCGTGTGATTCAATAAGCGCCACTTCGGCCGGCACCTATACGTTTAAAACCCCGCATGTACTTAGCTCCAGCAACCAGGCATTGATTGACCTGAAACTGTTTTCCACCGACCCTCCGCGGCAAAGCGGTTTTATACCGGATAACCTGCTGGTTAAAGATGCCCCTTATGAACAGCGCTGGGCACCCAGCTATACCCGTTGTGCCGGCAGCGCTATTCTTTTATACAGAAGCGGGGAGGGGATTCCTACAATAAGCATGTGGAGTTATTTGGGTATTAACCCCATTAGTACAGGCTATGCTTATGCATCGCTTTCGCCCACACAGGATGCCATGGTATATATAACGGATAGTGTGGTTACAACAGGCTGTGTTGTCAAGGATTCTACTTTGATAAAATATTATGATCTTCCATTTCTTCAAATTAGTGATTCTGTGTTTTCTATTTGCAACGGCATGTCAGTAACCCTTGGCGGAACAGTGGTTACAAATGGTGAATATCAATGGACCGGCAGCGGACTTAACTCCACCCTTGTAAATCCGGTGGTAACGCCTCCTTCGAACCGCAGTTATGCTGTTGCACTGACCGATACCATTACCGGATGCGTTGTAAGGGGAAATACACAGGTGAACATTAGCGAGCCGCCCGCTCAGCCGATTTGTTTTGTAACCGTTGATTCGGCCTCGACACATAGTATAGTTGTGTGGGAGAAAACAGATAAGCCCGCAACCGACAGCTTTATTATTTATCGCGAGATAAGCACGAACAATTATCAGCCTGTTGGTGCGGTGCATGGAGATTCTCTGAGCGAGTTTCATGATTATGGAGCTAACCCTAATGTGACAGGATACCGCTACAAAATTGCCACGGTTGACACCTGCGGCAAAACAGGAACCAGCAGTCTTTATCACAACACTATCCATCTGCGGTATTTAGGCAATGGCAACATGCAGTGGAATGTTTATGAAATTGAGAACACTGTGATTACTCCTGTTAATTCATTTGACGTGTACCGCGATAGTTTAGGCAATGGCAACTGGCACCTAATGGTTAATGTATCGGGCAATCAGTACACCGCTACGGACATCAACTTCAGTCAGCATCCAAATGCCCTATACCGCGTTGTGGCAAATTGGGCTTATACCTGCACTGCACAAAGAAGCGGCTCCAATCGAGTGCTTTCAAACGTGATGGTGATTACTCCTACCGGTATAACTGCTGCCGATGCAGCAACGGAAATCAGTTTGTTTCCAAATCCTGCTTTGAATGAATTGTACATACGAACCAGCAACAACACTATTGAACAGGTGCGCATTTTGAATCTTACCGGCAGTGTGATTAATACCCTGCAGCCTGTAAACAACCGGTTGGACATCAGCCTGCTTCCAGCAGGTGTTTATATCGCAGAAATTACAACTAAAGATAGCCCCGTTATGAAGCGGTGGGTGAAAATGTAAACCATAAAAGGGTTTAGAGTTGTACAAAAAAACTCGAAGCTTTTTGCTGCCTGAAAGTTTTACATTTCTGTGATAATATGCACACAACAAAAATTTACTTACACAAATAGATTTTCTTTCTTTGGCTACCTAAATCTCCCGAATGAAAAAGTTCTATTTTGTTTTGGTGCTGCTGTTTGCGGCAACAGTTTCTTTTGCGCAGGAAAAATTTGAGCCCAAAGAAATATTCGGCAACGAAGCAGAAAAGATTTGGCCGGGTGCCGAACACATTTGGCTGAAGCAGGAGAATACGGTTCCTTCTTTTGTTCAGTTCCGGAACGGCTGCGAGCCCGATGAAGTTTCCTTTTTTATTACACTGCGCAAAACTTTCCTGCTTCCCTCCTCTTACAGTTTTGAACAAACAGGAACGGAAACAGACCCGCAGGGCTGGCAGCATAAGCGGTTTCAATTAAGGGTGAATAATGTTCCTGTTGCCAATGGAATTTTTCTGTTGCATATTCTCAACGGCAAAGTGAAAAAGTTCAACGGGTATCTTTTCAATAACGTGGACATCAACACTTCCGCATCGCTCAGCGAATCATCTGCCCTTGCGTTCGCCTTAAAAGATGTAAATGCAACTACTTACAAATGGGAGCTGCCCGAAGAAGAACAATTTTTGAAAGAGGAAAGCGCAGATGGCAGTGCTACTTTCTATCCGAAAGGCGAAACGGAAATATTGCAGGTAGGGGATAACACTTCGAATACTTTTAAAACGGTTTGGAAGTTCGACATCTATGCGCACGAACCCATGAGCCGGCAATACATATATATAGATGCGCAAAGCGGTGAGGTGCTGAGACGCACTACGCGCATTCATCATGCCAACACGCCCGGCACTGCTACTACCGTTTACCGGGGCAACCGACCTATAGTGGCCGATAGTTACAATGGAGCTTATCGCTTGTACGAAACAACCCGTGGGCTAGGTGTGCGCACACGCAACATGCAAAGAGGAACCAGCTATGCAAACTCTGTTGAATTTACCGATGCCAATAATATTTGGAGCAATGTAAATGCTAACCTTGATCAATATGCAGGCGATGCACATTGGGGCGCAGAAATGACGTACGATTTTTTTCAAACCATGGGTAGAAATTCTATTAACGGCAATGGATATTTGCTGAACATATATATGCATTATAATGTAGGCTATGTGAATGCCTTTTGGGATGGAACCCGGATGACATTTGGTGATGGCGATGGCACTTACGATCCGCTTGTTCCGCTGGATATTACGGGCCATGAAATTGCGCATGGCTTAGACCAATATACTGCGGACTTGGATTACTCCTATGAATCGGGAGCTTTGAATGAATCGTTCAGCGATATTTTTGGTGCTGCGGTGGAATGGTATGCCGATTCTACCCAAGCGGATTGGACTATGGCCGAAGATATCGGGCCTATTTTCCGCTCTATGAGCAGCCCTAATACTTATGGCGATCCGGATACTTATGATGGCACCAACTGGTATACCGGCACAGACGATTATGGCGGGGTGCATACCAACAGTGGCGTCCAGAACCATTGGTATTACCGTTTAGTACAGGGCGGGAGCGGAACCAACGATATTGGAAGTGTGTTTAATATTACCGGTATAGGCCGCACAAAAGCTACCGCCATAGCCTGGAGGAATATGGTGAATTACTTAACCAACAACAGCGACTATGCCGATGCGCGTTTTTATGCCATTCAATCGGCTATCGATTTGTATGGTGCCTGCTCCCAGGAGGTGATAAGCACTACCAAAGCCTGGTATGCCGTGGGTGTAGGCCCCGATTACAGTGCCGGAGCCGATGCCCAGTTTTCTGCTTCACCGCTGATAGGCTGCACGCTTCCTTTTACCGTTAATTTTTCGAACACCAGTTCGAATGCTAATTCATACATCTGGTATTTTGGCGATGGCACAACCAGCAGCGCTACCAGCCCTTCGCATATTTACACCGCCAGCGGACTTTATTCGGTAAAACTGGTGGCTATAGGTGGCGGAACCTGCGGCAGCGATAGTGTTGTTTATTCAAACCTGATAAACGTAAGCACTTCTAATGCCTGCCAAGTTATACTGCCCGCTACCGGAACCTATCAATTGCAAACAGCCTGCAACGGATCGGTTTACGACAATGGTGGACCGGCAGCAAATTACACAAGCAACACCAGCAGCGTTGTTACTATAGCACCAACCGGAGCGGCACGGGTAAGGCTTCATTTTACACAGTTTGATATGGAAGACGCCTTCGATTACTTATACGTCTATGACGGGCCGAGCACTGCCAGTGCAGTAATTGGCAGTTATACCGGAGCCACCATTCCGGCAGATATAATAAGCAGCGCTTCTGCAATTACTATCC
>JAZKEP010000186.1:3363-17210 GCA_040387015.1 Bacteroidota bacterium | reverse complement strand
CGTCAATATAGCGACCCGGCTGAGGTAGGTGCAGGATTTGCCATTCAGTGGACGTGTATTGCTCCCACCACTCCGCCCGTTTCTAATTTTGTTGCCGATGTAACGCAAAGCTGCACCGGTGCTATTAAGTTTAGCGACCTTACAACAGGAGGAGCCAACTCCTGGCTATGGAATTTTGGAGATGGCAATACATCCCCCTTACAGCATCCGGTTCATACTTATTTAACCAACGGTTCATTTACCGTTTCACTAACCACTTCCAACAGTTTTGGAAGCCATCCGGCAACAAAAAATAATTATATCACTATTGCCAAACCTGCAGGCCCTGTTGTTCCTGCTGTGTCTTCCTGCGGGGCGCAGTCGTTTACTTTAACTACAGGCGACACGAACTCGGCCACCTGGTTTGATAGCAATGGCAATGTGGTTTCTTATACAAGTGCATTTGTTACTCCGGTGCTTAGTGCCACTACTACATACTATGTGCAGGACACGGTGAATCAGCCCGTTTATAATGTAGGCCCTGTCAGTAATACCGCAGTAAGTTCTACAGGTGCCAACTTCAACAACAATGCTACACTCGGATTGAAATTTAATGTGTTCAAAAAAGCAATACTAGAAAGCGTATTGGTTTACGCCAACGGAGATGGATACAGAACCATTCAATACCGCGATTCTATTGGGGGTATTATCTCGCAAAAAAGCGTGTTCATCCCGAACGGTAGCAGTAGGGTTACACTTAATATTGATCTTATTCCGGGAGGGCCTTATCTTCTCCGGTTAAAAGATACAACCAATCTGTATCGAAATACCCGCACCACCTGCTGCACCTTTCCTTTCAGTGATGCAGATGGGATTGTAACTATTACAGGTAACAACGCAACCACAGCGCCATACAATTACTACTACTTCTACGATTGGGAAGTAAAGGAGCATGCTTGTATTTCGTTAAAGACTCCGGTAACTGTAACTGTGAATCCTGCTGTAACCGCGAGCATATCCTCCACTAATATTTCCTGTTTTGGCGGAAGCAACGGAACTGTAAGTGTAACTGCAGGAGGAGGCGTGCCGGGTTACAATTACAATTGGGGCGGTGGAATCACTTCGCAAAATCTGAATTCGTTAGCTGCGGGAACCTATTCTGTAACCGTTAGCGATGTTAATTCTTGCAGCACTACTTCTTCGGTTGCCATAAGTGAACCAACCCCAATTAATATTTCAGTGAATACGATTAACCCAACCTGCGCCCAGCCGAACGGTAGTATTTCTTTAAGTGCCTCAGGGGGCGCTTCGGGATATTCTTATCTATGGGGACAGGGCCAAACCACTCCTTCCATTTCAAATGTTGGCGCAGGAAGTTATTCCTACACGGTTACTGATAATAATTCGTGCTCCGTAATTTCTTCAACTAACATCAACAGCCCGGCTGTTTTTGTTCCCCATGTTACAGCCGAAGATTTAAGCTGTTTCGGTGGCAGTGATGGAAGTGCGGAAATCAGTATTACGAATGGCACACTGCCTATTTCGTATAGCTGGTCCAATGGATCGGGTACTTCATCCATTGTAAATGTGCCAGCGGGAAATTATACCGCCACAGTTACGGATGGCACCGGATGTTCAACTGTTATTTCACAAACCATTTCGGAACCAGCAGCCCTGAATATTTCCATTACCCGCTCGGATGCACTGTGTAATCAAAATAACGGAAGTGCCATATCCATTGCATCGGGTGGAACAGTGGGCGGATATAGTTACGTATGGAGTAATGGAGAAACCACTCACACTATCTCAGGTTTAACTCCGGGAAATTATGTGGTGACCGTTACAGATAGTAACAGCTGCACAGCCGTTTCGACTGCAACTATTTCAAATATTTCTAGTTTAGAAATAAACACTACTTCTACCGATGTGGCTTGTTTCGGAGTATCAAATGGAAATGCCGCTGTTACTATAATAAGCGGAACGCAACCTTACAGTTATTTATGGAGTAACGGAGAAACTTCTTCATTCATAGACAACCTTGCGGCAGGAGATTATTTTGTAACCATTACAGATGGAAACAATTGCCAGCAAACCGATACTGTGTTACTGGCAGAGCCAACTGCACTTGCAGCAACTATAACTTCGAGTGCAGTTTCCTGTTTTGGAGGGACAGATGGCAATGCTACAGTAGGCGTTTCGGGAGGGACACCCGGTTACTCTTACTTATGGTGTACAGGTAACATAACAGCTACGACCTCTAATCTAACTACCGGCAATTGTTCGGTTACAATTACTGATGCAAACGGTTGCGTTACTAATAGAACTGCTTCTATTACCGAACCAAGTGAAATACTATTTACAACTTCTGTTATTGATGCAAACGCTGGCATGAATAACGGTTCTGCATCTGTTGCTGTAAGTGGTGGTGTGTCACCATATTCGTTTGATTGGTCAAATGGAGGAGACGGAACAAATCTGACGGCTGGTCCTTATTCTTTCACCATTACTGATGCTAATGGTTGCTTAAAAACCGGCAATGTGATAGTAGATGCAGTAACAGGTTTAGAAAATTTAAAGGAAGAACTTTCATTTAAGGTTTACCCCAACCCAGTATCGGAAGAATTGTTTATAGTGGTGAGTGCATTAAAAGATAGAACGTCTGTAAGTCTTAAAAATGTTTTAGGGCAAACGCTGCTCAATCAGCTAACTTCATCCGCTACCACTTCCATCAATCTTTCTGTTTTTGCAGCAGGCATTTATCTGCTTGAAGTGAAACAGGGAGAAATAAAATCGGTAAAGCAAGTTGTGATAAGCAGGTAAATCAAAACAGGGTAATAAAAGCCAACTGAAGGGCCACACCTCTCGGATATAGTGAATAATTTTTATCAACAACTGAGTGGAGCACATCGTATGAAAGCATTACCGGCATGAAGAAGTTTTTTCTGCGCAGCAAGTTAAAGCCTGCACCAACAAGCAGAGCCGGTACGGTTTTACTTAACTTAGGGAAGGTCATTTCATAACCTCCGTTGTTACGGGGAGTAATAAGCACGGTACCTTGAAATAAATCATCTCCTGACCGATGCACCAATTCAAATTTTGTTCTGACAAAAAAGCTTTTCCAGACATTGTATTGGAGAAATACACCGCCTCCGTAGGTGTGAAATTTGCCTTTGCCATAATAAATCTGGCCAAACGATGGATCTGTTTGCACACTCACCTGAGCAAAGCGATAAATAACGCCACCGCCTACAAATAAGCCGGTATTACTTCCCTTTACTTTACTTTTCTGAGGTTCAAAAACTTTGTAACCGACATAAGGAGACAAGCCCACATCAATGGTTCCGCGGGCAAGTAAGAAATTTATATTGGGCTCAATAATGAAATTTGAGAAATCAAATTTCTTCTTCCTTTTAAAACCTTGAAAGTCGTTTGGATCAGGTGGAGGTTTTTGCTCGCCCTTTTGTGTTTCTTCTTTTTGCGGATTGCTGCTGGGAGGGGGTAAATCATCCTCCTGGGCAAAAAGAATATTTCCGGCAAATAGAAAGGCAGAAAATAAAAGCAGAGTTTTTTTCACGCTGTAAATTTGTATCCGTTGAAACGGAATCGAAGGTAAGTTATTTTGTAGGAAGTGGGGTATGACATTAGTTAAACTTCGCAAAGTCAGACTGAATGAAATATTTTACCCGGATTGAGAATGTGATTCGGGTCGAAAACCTTCTTGATATCGCGCATTAGTTGCAGTTGCACCTCTCGAAACTTAATATCCATATAAGGAATCTGATACCAGCCTATGCCATGCTCTCCGGAGATTGTGCCTCCCAACACCACTACCTTTTCAAATATTTCACGGATACCTTTCGGCACTTCATTTTTCCAGTACTCATCGCTCAGCTTATCTTTCAAAATGCGCACATGCACATTACCATCACCGGCATGGCCGTAACATACTGTTCTGAAATCGTATTTCTTACCCACTTCTTTAATGTGCTTCAACAACTCGGGTAAATCGGCACGTGGCACTACCGTATCCTCTTCTACAGTAACGTTTGTTTTTTTCACAGCGTAGGCAATATTTCTGCGCATTCTCCATAAATCAATCTTCTGCGCTTCGCTGTCGGCAAAAAGTATTTCACCTACCTCAAATTGAGTCAGCACTTCATAAATTTTCTCGCAGTCCTTTTGAATTACTTCTAAATCACTTCCATCCACTTCTATTAAAAGAGTAGCGCGGGTATCATCCGCCAAAGGAATGGTAACGTCTCCTAGAAAATTCATGACATACTCCACCGCCTCACGTTCCATAAACTCAATGCAGCTTGGAATAATGCCCGCACGGAACACAGCGCTTACCGCAGCACCGGCATCATCCATACTTTTGAAAGGCGCCAGCATTACGTTGTTGAATTTCGGAAACGGAAGAAGCTTCAAAACTATTTTGGTAACAATGCCAAGTGTTCCTTCACTCCCCACTAAGAGTTGTGTGAGGTTATATCCCGTTGAATTTTTCAAGGTGTTTGCACCGGTCCACATTATCTCTCCGTTTGGCAAAACAACTTCCAAATTGAGAACAAAATCTTTCACCACTCCATACTTTACAGCTCTCGGACCACCGCTATTGCACGCCACGTTGCCGCCTATAAAACTGGTTCCTCGGCTGGAGGGGTCCACGGGATAGAACAATCCTTTTTCCTGCAAAGTATTTTGCAAGGCCTCTGTAATTACGCCCGGCTCGGTAGTTACCTGCAAATTGCGCTCATCAATTTTCAGAATTTTATTCATGCGCTCCACCGACAGCATAACCCCGCCATGCACACATAAACTGTTAGCGCTTAACCCGGTTCCTGCTGCGCGCGGAGAAACAGGTATTAAATTCTCGTTGCAGTATTTCAGAATAGCTGAAATTTCCTGCGCACTAATGGGCTTGAGAACAACTTCAGGCGGGAACTGAACTCCGTCCGTTTCATCGCGGCTGAACTTTTCGATGCTTGCTGCATCGGTAAAAACATATTCTTCTCCGATGATGGTGCGGAACTGCTGCAAATCAGCAGAAGAAACTTTCTTATAATTCATGCCGCGAATATAATGACACAGAGATTTTCTGCTCGTTATTAATGATTTTAATCAGATGGTGGTATAATTCAATAAAGATTTATCACTTTTGGCGGCTAAGTATGAAAAAACATTTACTCCTCCCGGCCTTTTTATTGCTCTTCCGCTTTTCAAATGCGCAGATAACAATTTCACAAAGCGACTTTGCAGATGCTTTTGACACCGTGCGAATGAGCCAGGCAATTTGGAATCCACTTCTTGACTTTGAAGCAACGGGTGCTAACTACACTTGGGATTTTTCTGAGCTATTATGGCAAGATCAATATGTAGATACTTTTTTAAGCCCTCTGTTTGTAAACCCTATTTACAACATTACCTTTTCCAATCTATCTTTTAATCCATATAGATCGAACCTGTCACAGCGGGTAGAAAATACGCTTACCACTTTCCCTTTTCTCTCCAACATTTTTACCAATAGCTTCAACTTTTATTATAAAAGTCAAGCCTCTTATTTGCATAAGGGTATTGGCATGAGAGTATCGGGTTTCCCTACTTCTGTGCCGATGAGCAAGCCCGACACGCTGTATAAGTTTCCAATGGAATTTGGAAATGAAGACAGCACCTGGTCGGACTATACGGTTCGCATTCCTAACATGGGTACATTTTCGCATCAGCAACACCGCGTAAATAAAGTGGATGGGTGGGGCACTTTAACTACTCCTTATGGCACCTTTGATGTGCTGCGACATGTAACCGACATCCGTGGGTCTGACTCCTTATACATTGATACCCTGAACGCTGGCTTTAAACTGGATAACGATATTCTGCGCGAATACAAATGGATTACAAAAGATAAGGACGCCCCCTTGTTGCAGATAAATACACAGGCAGGTATCCTCGGACAGTTTCAGAACTTTGAATTTGTAACTAAAATTCTTTTCCGTGACAGCGTTCGTTTTCCGCCAACAGGTATTTCCAATTTGGGAAAAGATGAAATCAGTTTCAGGATATTTCCCAATCCGGCTTTTAACCAGTTTACGGTTACTTCTACTTTAACGGACCTTCATAATCCTTCACTTACCATAACGGACCTTTGCGGCAGGACTATCCTGAATAAGCAAATGACAGGAACCACCGAAAATGTGGATGCGGGAAATTGGGAGCGTGGTATTTACCTTGTTATTCTGCGTTCTGAAAACCGCCAATCGGTTCGGAGAGTTGTTATACAATAAGGGCTGAGGAAAGTCCTTTGTAAACCTCCAAAAACATTCCTTCCATTTTTCGAAACTAATCTCAGGCAGTTCAATTGCGGCTTTAGGCAGCAGCATTGCGGACATAGGTTGTCACATTTCGGACATGGGCTGTCCAATTTCGGACATGGGCTGTCCAATTGCGGACATGGGATGTCCCATTGCGGACATGGGATGTCCCATCGCGGACATGGGCTGTCCAATTGCGGACATAGGCTGTCCAATTTCGGACATGGGATGTCCAATTGCGGACATGGGATGTCACATTTCGGACACAAAATGTCCAAAACCAATATTGCTTTCAGGCAAAAAATTCTCGCCTTGCCGTTGCCCAAAACCAAGTTGAAGGATGCCTGCTCCATTTTTTTTAAGCCCGGTTCCCTTTTTTTCTATACCTTTAAAAAAACTCAGCTCCTATGAAAAAATATATCTTTTTAGCAGGCACGCTCCTGCTTGTAAACTGCTTAATAGCGCAGTCGAAACCTTACAATGTAGTGTTTGACCTTACCAGCAAAGACACGGTGGACCACCAAATGGTAGTTAAATGGTTAAATGGAATTTCGAAAGATGACCCTACTGCAAAACTCGAAGTAGTGTTTTATGCCCAGTCGCTCGATATGGTTACGAAAGGCAAATCGGTAGTGGCGGAGGAAGTAGAACAATTAGCAAAGAACAAGAATATTGCTTTCCGGGTTTGCGAAGTTGCTATGGCAAAACAAAAAATAGAAAAGGGACAGTTGCTGAACGGGGTGGAAACAGTGCCCGATGGCATTTACGAAATTGTTTTAAAGCAGCGGGAAGGCTACGGGTATATTAAAGCAGCCAGATAATTATTCTTCGGCCAGTGTTCCTATTACGGTGATGCCGCCTTTCACTTTCTGTTTAAGGTCAACATTTATTTTGGTGCCTAAAGGAAGAAACAAATCTACCCTTGAGCCGAACTTGATAAAGCCAAGTTCGGAGTTTTGCAATACCTCGTCTCCTTCGTTCAGATACCAGCGAATTTTGCGGGCAAGCTTTCCGGCAATCTGACGAACCAGAATTTCTACATCCAAATCTTCATGCTCAATTACAACGGTATTCCGCTCGTTCTTTTCGCTTGATTTAGGATGCCACGCCACTAAGTATTTTCCCGGGTGATATTTCTGATAAGTAACCACCCCGCTGATTGGATTTCGATTAACGTGCACATTCGCGGGGCTCATGAAAATGGAAACCTGGATTCGCTTATCTTTAAAATATTCTGTTTCATGCACTTCTTCTATCACCACTATCCTACCGTCTGCGGGTGCAATAATTTGAGTATCACCCGTAATAAAAATGCGGCTTGGAATACGAAAGAAAGAAGCAAAGGCTCCGAGAATAAAAATAGAAACCGCTGCTGTGATGTAATAGACCGTTACATTTTGAAAAATAAAAGCGGCTGACAGCGTAACAAGCAAAAGAACAATCCCTGACACAAGAAGTATTTTATGCCCTTCTTTATGAATCTTGATTTTTTTCTTCATGTATGCTTAATGGTTATTTAACAGTTAGGGGGTGAATGTATGGCAAAGTTACGCAGATAATCTAACGGATGAAGAGACTGAATGTTTTATAATGAACGGTTAACTGTTTAAGTATTCAAAAACCAACATAAGGTTTTGAATTTGGCCCATCAGCCAAAGAGTCATGGCGGCAAACGGAATGACAAGATAGAAGGAATCGAGGCGGTCGAGGAAGCCACCGTGGCCGGGCATAATGTGCCCTGAATCTTTAATGCCCAGGTTTCTCTTTAACAGCGATTCAACTAAATCTCCATAGGTGGCAGAAATAATTACCACAAAAGCAAATATTACCCACTCTACCGCTGAAAGAATTTGCAGCTGTGGAATTTTATTGGCAAAGTAGAACACAACTAATGTGGTCAATGCACCGCCAATTGCACCTTCAATGGTCTTTTTGGGAGAAACCCGCTCAAACAATTTCCTTTTGCCTAACAGCGAGCCGAAGATGTAAGCAAATGAATCATACATCCAGATAATCATAAACATGGCGAGTATAAAAGCGCCTCCTTTCTCAAAATATATTTTGCCTGTAAGAATAACGGGCACTACAATCCAGAAGATGGCAACAGCTTTCCAACCCAGGTTTTCAAAAGGCTTTTCTGATTTAGAATAAAGCTCAACAACGAACAGAACGAAAAACAACATGGGGATTAGGGCATTCATAGCGAGGCCCGAATCGCGGAAACGAACCAGCACCTGAAACAAAGCAACCAGCAGGTTATTTATTTGAGGAATGCCCGAAGGAGGCAGGGAGGATAGAATAAACGATTTAAGAAAAACTATAAACGAAAGAAGAATCACAAACCATTTGCCTGTAAAGAAAGAAGTTGACTTCTCCCGCCTGGATTCGGTAATGTTGAAATATTCGTTCAAGCTGCCTATGAGGATAATGCTCATAAGTACAAAGAATGAATACTGATTCCATAGCATGGCTGTAATAGCCAATGCGGCAACCACCAAGCCCGATGAAAGGCGAATCAAAAATGTCTTCATGCTGAAGTGTTTTCGTTAAGTGATTCTGAATCTTCTTCTTCCTCCTCCTCAACAAAGGTGGGAGGATTCTTCCACTTGTTGAACAGAAAGACTAAAGCGGCAAAAATTACAAGCGAAAGGAGGGTGAGATACAAGGGCGTTTTAGCTTCAGCGAAATCGGAACTGATAATACCGAGATTGAAAAGATACTTGAGCAGTACCGCGAAGAAGTTATTAATGAAATGTGCTGCTATCGGCAGCCACAAACTTCCGCTTATGTAATAAAGGTAGCCGAGAAATGCGCCCAAGGCCCAAATGGCAATCGTGTTATCATACTGCCCGTGCGATATGGCGAATATTAATCCCGTTGTTCCAATAGCAATAGCCGGATTCACTTTCCCTTTCAGCAAATCGCCCAGCAAAAGGCCGCGGAAAAAAAACTCTTCGGCAACTGCAGGAAACACCGCCATTACCAAGGCGGTTGCAATAAACTGACCGAAGCCGGTAAAGCTCAGCAGCGCGTTAGTAACCTCTTCTGCCTGCTTTTGGTAATCGTAAAGGAATTGAAGCGATGTAGGCAGCGGAATCATTTGATTCACTTCCACTAAAAATTCAATAAAGAACTGCGCCACTACAATAGCCAGCACTGCCAGCCCGATCATTTTCACGCTTGGATAAATTTTCAGGCGCAGGTGATGGATGAATTCGCCCGATTCCAACACGGCAAACATCATGGCGGTAAGAGCAAACCCTCCGAGCGTGCTTACGCCCTGAATAAAAAGAAAAGCATAAACCGTTTGTGCATCGGTGATGGAGCCTGCCAGAACTTCAGTTATGTTATCGAGCTGAAAAAGGCTTTGCGCTGCAAACAAAGCCATGGCCGACACAATGCTCATGTTGAACATAAACATCACGAACATCAAAATTATTCGAAAGGCGAGGGAATAGCGTTGGAAAGGTGGGGTCATTAAGAATCAAACTTAGAATTATTTATGAAACCATCTTCATGCAAACAGCGTGATGAATTAATGGGTTCTCAACTTGGCTATTAATTCCTGCGACACCGGATCGGCATCGGGACCGTAAGCATTTACCAAAGTGCCTTTCATTCCATCCTTCGATTCGATGGCATACAGGATACTCTGGTCGGAGGGATTGGTCATTCCTTCGAAGCGATACACTTCTGTTATTTCAAAGTCGGCAGGCGATAATTGTTTCTTTGAATTGGTGCATTCAATACAGTTTTCGCGCAGATTAAAATCGCGGTCGTAGCCGCGTGTTTTTAAATCGGCAAGTGCTTCGGTAAGTGTGTCGTATGATTTCATGGCAGAAATGTAGGCCGATTATTTTACCGCAGCAAGTGTTCGGGCAATTTGTTTTTTGTGCCTGCGTGAATGGATGCCGAAAAAATCAACCATGTGATGCAGATTCATTTTACCTGCCACGGCATGTTTCCATAATGTCTTATTCACTTCGGTATCGCTGAGCGCGTTAAGAATTTTTTCTGTTTCGCTGCGCGTTGTGGACCACTGGCTATCCAGTTCGGCCAGGGTTACAAATCCGATTTTAGGCTCCACAATGTCGGGCGCTTTAAACTTAATATCAAAAGTAAAAACACTCTGCACTAACAGCCACCGCCACTTATGCTTTAGCGTTTCGTTGCCCGACTCAGCGGTATTCAATACTTTCTTCTGCAAATATTTCAGCGAGTAACCTTCGGCTGCCATGATGTGCGCTAGTACTTCGGCCACACTCCAGGCTTCGGGCTTTGGTTTTTTGTTCAGCAACTCATCAGAATATTGTTTCAAATCAGCGAACAGGTTTTTTCTTTCTGTTTCTAACCGGTTGAATTCCTTTTGAAGTTTGGTATGCATGGGTTTTAATTTTAGGTAAAAGAGAAACTTCTTTATCGAACAAGGGTTGACTAAACCCTCACCGCATTATACCTTATATTCGCGCCCTAAAGTTTGTCATTCCGAGTTTTGGCTTTGCAAAACGAGGAAACTTGTATTTAATCAGTGGTTGAATACAAGTTGCTTCACTACGCAAAGCCTTCGTTCAGCATGACAACATAGTTGTATCATGATAAAGATAGGCCATATAGAACTGCCCGACATGCCTTTGCTGCTGGCACCCATGGAAGACGTGAGCGACCCTCCGTTCCGCCATTTGTGTAAGAAGTACGGGGCCGATATGCTTTATACCGAGTTTATCAGTTCCGATGGGTTGATTCGCGATGCGGAAAAGAGCATGAAGAAGCTGGATATTTATCCCGATGAGCGCCCGGTGGGCATCCAGATTTTTGGTGGCGAAGAAGGGCCCATGATGCGCAGTGCCGAAATTGTGGAGGCTGCCAAACCCGAACTGCTCGACATTAATTACGGCTGCCCGGTGAAGAATGTGGTGTGTCGCAATGCGGGTGCAGGAATCCTGCGCGATATTGATAAGATGGTTACGCTAACGGCTGCCATTGTGAAGTCAACCAAGCTGCCGGTGACGGTGAAAACCCGCTTGGGCTGGGACGATAATTCTATCCGCATTGTGGAAGTGGCCGAGCGCTTGCAGGATGTGGGCGTTAAAGCCATTTCGATTCATTGCCGTACCAAGCACCAGCTTTATACGGGCAAAGCCAACTGGGAATGGATTGCGAAAGTGAAAGCCAATCCGCGCCTGACCATTCCTGTTTTTGGGAATGGCGATGTGACCACGCCCGAAAAAGCGTTGGAGATGGTAACTAAATACGGAGCTGATGGTGTGATGATAGGCCGCGCTTCGATTGGCCATCCATTTATTTTCCGTGAGATAAAACATTTTGTGGCTACAGGCACGCACCTGGCCCCGCCAACTTTGCAGGAACGTTTAGACGCCTGCAAGCTTCACCTGACCAAAAGCGTGGAGTGGAAGAATGAGCGCGTAGGTATTTTTGAAATGCGCAGACACTACGCTCCTTACTTTGCCGGGCTGCCGCACGTGAAGCCTTTCCGGTCGCGCCTGGTGGTGGCCGATACAGTAGCCGAAGTGTTCGCCATTCTGAACGAACTGGAAGCTCACTATTCTAAAGAAGAAAATCTTGTGTTTGCTGCTGCCGATAAGCCGGTGTATGCGGGGTATGATGCGTGAGGGTAGCAAGGTGCAGGTTATGATTGTCATTCTGAGCGTAGCTCTGCGAAGCGAAGAATCTTGTATTGGCAATTAAATACAAGATGCTTCACTATGGAAACCTTCGTTCAGCATGACAAACCCGCCTACCTGTAACCTGTAACCTGCCACCCGCAACCTTTCAATCAAACTCCAAATCAGGATTCTTTTTAAGCGCTTCTTCTTCAATGGTATCTATATGGGCATGCAGTTCTTTGTGTGACTTATCAAGCCATTCGGCTGTTAATCCATACTGCTCTAAAAAGAGGTATTTATCGTTCCAGTCTTTCCATAAAGTGTGCTGAAGGCGCATGAAATAGACATACACATCCCACCAGGCGGCATCTATGTTCAGCAGTTCGGGCATTAGTGGCAGCAACGGGGTTTGCAGGGTTTGGATAAAAGCTTCCTGTACTTGTTTCTGCGCGTTAAAGGCATCCCATTTTTCCTGGTTCCATTTTTCTATTTCCTCCTCCACTTCGGCACGGGTCCAGTTGCGGAACACATGTTCTTTTATCTGTTCCTCTACTTTATACAGGCTTCTTGGCTGGTACCAGTTTTTCTTCCAGGTTAAAATTTTGGGATAAAGTTCGGGCAGTGCTTGTGCGGGTGACAGGCCTGCCCTGTTTTTAGAAATTATCAGCCACATTTCTTCCATCAGTTCGAAAATGCGGTGCTCTACGTTTTTGGCAATGTGGGGTTCAAAGCTCGGGTGGGCGGTTACCAATTGAGGATATTGTTGCTGCAAAAGTGCTTGCAGCAGGGGCGTGGTTATGGCTTCATATTCTTTCCAGGCGCAAAGAAATTCAATATATCCAGCGTTTTTTTGATACGTGTTTTTTACATCGGGTGGCAGAAATTGTTTATTGGTTTGAAACCAGCTTTCAAAATCGGAGAAGGTCATATTTGTTGAACGCAAAGGGTGGGCCACTTGTTTTGGGACTTAATACATTTAAACACATAGGCACATAGAATACAAAGCAACTATGTGCCCTATGTGCCTATGTGTTTAATGCATTCCCTTCTACATAAAAAGAGCGCCCCGCTTTTGCAGAAGGCGCTCACCCATTGATGGAAGGAAAAGTTTAAGAAATGTAAACCCAGAATTTATAAGTGCCGGGGGTCATGCCAATGTTTTGCACGCTCAGGATAATGCGGGTGCCTTCCTGGTAACCTAAATCGGCACCTGCTTCACCGGTTTGGTTGGTTCCGCCTTCAACGTCCATAAACGCTTGGCCGGGGCCGGGAGGATTGCCGGGGAAATCGGAGAAGAAGCCGCGGCCTCCGGTGCCGGTCATAAACTGCTTAATATTAGTAGTTGAAGTAATTACAGTATCGCCTGTATCTACATTCACAATACCGGGCGAAAGAATTTCGCCTTCAAAAACTTCATAATTGTTGCCGGTGCTGGTTGGATAAATAACATAGTCATTGTATTTGGCTTCGTTAACATTGAGCCAAATGTTTTTGCCGGTGTTGGTGTGTTTTACCAGCAGTGCATACAATTCATTTCCTTTTTTAATACGTGCATTGTTGCCAATGTTACGGTTTTTAATAGCCTGGCGCTGTGCCGAAAGTTTATCATCGAACACAGAACGGAAAGCGCGCAGTTCGGTTACATCGGCAGCGGTAATTCCTTCGGTTGCCAATTCAGCTAAATTATCTTCGGTGCTTTTTGCAAAGTCTTTCATAAAACGATACAGTTCCGCATCCGTCAATTTAGACATTGCCTTGTCTTCTGAAAACAAATGATACTCGGGACTGTCAATGCCCCATATGTTTTCAACGGCTGTAAAAACTACGCGTGCTTTAACTTCACAATTTTCGCGCGCAACGTCTTTTTGCTGTGTGGCAATTTCCTGCTGCCCCAGCAAATAGTTGTCGCTCGGCAAGTCGTCAAAGGCCTCAATGG
>JAZKEP010000186.1:0-3353 GCA_040387015.1 Bacteroidota bacterium | reverse complement strand
TGTCGCGGTCAATACTGTCGAGTGTGTCCTTGCACTTAAGAGTAAGTGAAGGATCGGTAAGATGGTAATCCCTTTGTATCTCTTTCATGGTTAAAAATGTTTTGGTTTAGTCAGCAATGTATACACTCTAAATAAAAAACACGAATTTTTGAAGCACTTTTTTTGGGGTTTGTAAAGACATAAACCTGCGTTGCAGCGGTGCCATGCTATTTGGCAGCGCTGCCCGACCGGCTTGCAGCGGTTACATGCCGCTTTGTAGCGGTGCCGGGCTATTTGGTAGCGCTGTGGGCCTGCCAAGCAGCGCTGCGGGGCTAAAAGGCAGTGCTGCCAACCCGCACCGTAGCCCTGCCAACCCGTTTTGCAGCACTGCAAAGCCATTTTGCAGGGGTATAAACACGCGTATTCGGCCTTTTTTAACACAAATAGCCTTTTATGGACAGTTTTGGAGGGTTTTGAAGGGTTTGGAAGGGTTCAGAAAATGGTGGGTTTTGGTATCAAAAAACAGCAAGCTAGCAACCCCCTAATTAGGGTATTTTGTTAAAGGAAGAAAATGGAGGTGAGGAAGGTTTTGATATTTTTAGGTTGTGTTGACTCAGGAAAAAATTAAACATTATTTTAAATATGGCGGTGATGTAGATGGCTATGTTAGATTTAATGGAGATATTCCAACTATCTTATTTGAAGAAGAAGATTGGGCGCTAATAGATAATCTAAGGCAAGATTTTTACCTTATTAATAACAATCTGGTTTCGAAAGAATTTATGCATGAGGCAGAAATTAGAGTTAAAGAAAATTGCGACAGTATAGAAACTGTGGCTTTATTGAAAGCACTTATAGTGACAAGCAACACTAAATGATTTACTTGCTAAAAGTTTGGTCAATAACTATTTTGGGTTCACCTATTTTATTCTGGGCCGTTATCGGAATTATTAAGAATGAACCATATTCTTCTCTGTACTTGGTCCTTCCCATTCTATATACAACCATCTTCATGGGATTTATTTTGTCTATTCCGACAACGATAGTTTTTTGGATATTACATAATTGGCTCACTGAAAAATATTTAGAAAGCTGTCGAAGAAAGGTTTGTTTGGGTGTGTTGTCCACTATCGGAATCCTTCTCACTGCTTTCCTGGTTGATAGCTCAATCTTTTCCACTTTTAGATCATCTCTTCTACCAATCTCTTATATACTTATGCTAAATGTAGCTGTTTGGATATTTCAGTCCCCGCGGGGACAGAAAGGTTTTGGTATTTTAGAGGTGCGTAGAAGTAGGGGTTAGACGTGATAAAAAAGTTATGAAAAAAATATTTCCGATTTTACTCTTGACAGTATTTTCAAATTGGATATCGGCACAAACCAATTCTGAAAAATTCAAAAAGCTGTTTGCTGATAATGACACAACAAACATTAAAATTTTGCTAGCCGACTGGGAAAAATCTAAACCTGGGGATGCTGAATTTTATACCTCAGCATTTAACTATTATTACTCCAACAGCAAAAATGAAGTTAATGCCCTTGAGAAAACGCAACGCGGTGAAGAAAGTTTAGAATTACTAGATAGCGCGGGTACCATAGCAGGTTATATGAATTCGTATATAGACTATAACCCGGCCTGTATAGATAAGGCTTTTTTCTACATCAATAAAGGCATTGAAAAATTTCCTAGCAGACTAGATATTCGATTTGGCAAGTGTTATGTGCTTGGAGAATTGGCAAATTACAAAGACTTCACTAATGAAATTATTAATACAGTTAAATATTCCACAACAATTAAAAACGCTTGGCTTTGGACAGAGAATAAAAAACTTGAAGATGGGGAAAACTATATGTTGAGTTCAATTCAAGGATATTTAAAGCAGCTGTATGACACAGGGGATGATAAATTACTTGAAAACATGAAACAAATTGGCGACATTACAATAAAGCGTTATCCAGCTAATGTTGAGATACTTTCTACAACAGCGGTCGCATATATGCTTACAGAAAAGTATGACAAAGCAATTGTGTATTTAAAGCAAGCGGAAAAAATTAATCCGAAGGATTATATAGTTCTATCCAACATTGCACAAGGTTATACGCGCAAAGGCGATAAAGAAAATGCAATAAAATACTATGAGCTGACGGAAAAGTATGGTGATGAATATTCAAAACAATTGGCAAAAAGTGAATTGAAAAAGCTAAAGAATTAACCCACGCAACCTCTTCGCTTCGGGACTCTGCAACAAAATAACTAATCACCTAAAACATAACCGCCATGCCAAACAACCTGCTAATGAAAAAAATAATTTGTGCAGCCGCTGCTGCTTTAGTGCTTAGTTGTTTTTCCTGCCAAAGACATCCTTACCAAATAGCAACGGTGGTAAAAGATTGCACCGGCACTTACCTGCGGCTCTATCAAAAAGACTACCATGTGTGCAATCCCGAAAAAGTGGAGGCTTTTGCAAACGGGGTAACCATCACAGCCTCCTTCGATAGAATAATCACCTGCAACGGTTCCGCCAAAGATGATATTGTATGCATGATGATGCATGAAAATGAAGGATGGATTAATGTGAAAGGGATAAGGTAGATCTCTCTGTCCCCGCGGGGTCTCCGCTTCGGGACCCTGCGTAGTTAAACCGCAGGGTTCTTTACTCTATTAATATCTTTGGAAAAGAAACCCCGCGGGGACAGAAACGACAGGACAATTATGAAACATCCACTTGACAACTTATCTGACAGGGAATGGCAATTATACAACGACACGATTTTTCTCAAAGGGACAATAGAAAACCTCACTCAACAACTTTCAGAAAATGGAACTTTTGACAAATACCGTTTAATACATCAGGAATATTTGGAACTATTCAACACAACAGCAGACGACAAAACAAAAAGTGAAGCACTCAAACGGTTGACTTTTTTAAATTGGTATTCAATACTTGAACCCAGTTGTTTTACAGGTGTTGACAATCTTGACAAAAACACAATTTTTAATTCGTTTTCATTTCTAAACGACTATATCAAAAACAATAAACTTGACACAGAATTTATCTGGATGCTATCATATTACTCCTGTTGGGACTGGATAATATTGACTTTTTCTGAAAACAGACTTGGCGAATTAACCAAGTTTGTAAAAAGTGTAGACACTTCAATTTTGCATGTTCCAAAACATCAACTTCCTAAAGGCTCAATGGACAACAGAGGACAAATGGGAATTTACTGGACACGTTGTTCCGTAGAAAAAGAAGAAATAAAATGAGAAAACTTAAAGACATGATCTTGATAGAAAATATGCCAGCCGCAAACAGCACATTTGCAATAGGCGGGGTTTCGTGCTCCGCAGACAGTTTAATGGTAGCCGAAAG
>JAZKEP010000185.1:0-1998 GCA_040387015.1 Bacteroidota bacterium | reverse complement strand
TAGTAGCTTTTTAAAAAGCTACTATTCCCACGTGTATAATTAGGATTCCCATTTTGATAGCTGTCATTCCCATGTATAAAGATATAATTCCCATCTATGAAATTAATTTTCCCATCTATGAAATTAATATTCCCAATAACGGTTTTATTTGAAAAAAGCAAAATTGAGGGTAAACAGGGCGGAATGGAGGGCGGACGGGAAGGAATGGCGTTCTACTTTTGGGGAAAGTGGAAGGTTGTTTAAAAAAATGCGGAAGTTGGGGTGTGAAAGTCAATTGCTTAGATTTGGAGGTGCTTATATTTATAAGTTATAAGCCATTATAATGACAGAGGAACAGACATACAATCAAGTATTAAATAAAATCGATTGGCTACTAGACATTGCCAAGCGAAAAAACTGGACAATTACCCTTAAGCCTTTCATCGATAGGTCTGCGACCGTAGCAGAAATAGATTCCGTTGAAACGCAAATTGGCAAGACTATACCTGACGACTTAAGAAAGTTATTTCTTTTTTCAAGACATTTAGAATTTAGCTATCAATTTGATGAAACACTTTCAGAGGAGTTCAGACAGAATTTTTCTGGTGACATTTATTGGAATTTAAATTCACTTACAGAACAATACACTAATTTTCAAAAATGGATAAAGGCATCCATTGACCCAGAATATAACGACAGAGAAGCGATTGAAATAACGGAAAAACTATGGCAAGACAAATTGCCTTTGATGGATGTTCCAAATGGAGACATAATCGCCATTGGAAATAATCCTTCTGAGATAATATATTTTTCACATGAAGGAGATACTATGCACGGAAAAATCCTTGGCAACAATTTGTGGAACTTTCTTGACTTCTATTCACGAATTGGATTTGCGGGAAGTGAAGACTGGCAACTTGAACCGTTCTACGACTTTGACAAAAATATTATGGTAACACAAGGTGGCAAAGTTGACAGATATAGACAACTGTTAGAGAAATAATGGCTGGTAACATCCGCTCTTCCAAGTCATCCGTAGGATGAATGGAAGAGCGGTCAACTATCCAACCCCGGTTTAAGCGATGCCATTGTAAGAGCAGGAACGGAAGTGTAAGAAAGGCCAAACAAAAGCACGCTTACTTTTAACCCGCTCTGTTTCGTGATAATTCGTGAAATTTGCGAAGTGATTTTGCATTTGATTTAAGTGCCTGATTCCAGTAACAATTTCGGGATGCAGCCCGGTTCTTGTTTTCATCTTAATAAACAGCCACATGAAAATTGCAATTAAAAATATGGTATGCCAGCGTTGTGTGCGGGTGGTGAAAGAAGAACTGGAAAAGGCGGGCTTTCATACTTTAAGTGTTTCGCTGGGCGAGGCCGAACTGAAAGAAGAAAATGCCGACCCTGCAAAACTGGCGAAGGTGTTGGCGGATAATGGTTTTGAACTGCTGGAAGAAAAATCGGCAAGGCTGATAAATGACATTAAACACTTTGTGACCAACCTGATAAGAAGCGGAAAGCTGGAAGACGGGCACCTGAAATTTTCGAAGCTGCTGGAAGAAGAATTTCATAAAGAGTACGGCTATATCAGCCAGTTATTTACGCAGAGCGAAAGCTCCACTCTCGAAAAATATATCATTGCCCAAAAAGTGGAACGGGTAAAAGAGTGGTTGGCGTATGATGAGTTAACCCTGTCGGAAATGGCCAACCGCTTAGGCTACAGCAGCGTGGCTTATTTGTCTTCGCAGTTTAAGCAGGTAACAGGTTTTACTCCTTCCGAATTTAAAAAGCTGAAGCACCATTCGCGCAAAGGCATTGATGAGGTGTAGTTTTCAGTAAGTAGCTGTAAAGCCAATGCCGAAACCCATATCGCTGTCGTAGTGGGTAGAAGCGGAGATATACTTGGTAAGAATGTATCGCGCACCCACCCCATACTCCAGGTCGGTATTGAACATAGCCCATCACCGCAGGCGCGGAGTGATGGGAATGTCATCGCGCTTCAGTTGCAGGCGCACATAG
>JAZKEP010000184.1:17970-18650 GCA_040387015.1 Bacteroidota bacterium | reverse complement strand
AAGAGGTTGAAAGTCAGGTATTGCAGATGGATACTATAAAGAAGTGGACGAATGGCAACGCGCCCAAGAAGTTCATCTTCGTTAAGGGGAAGATCATTAATGTAGTAGTCTAATCTGGGGGAACTTTCCACCGTGCGGTGGAAGGTTGGCACCTTGCGGTGGGAACTTAGAACGTTGTGGTGGGAACTTAGAACCTTGTGGTGGAAGATTGGAACCTTGCGGTGGGAGGTTGTCACCTAGCGGTGGGAACTTAGAACCTTGTGGTGGAAGATTGGAACCTTGCGGTGGAAGGTTGGAACCTTGCGGTGGGAACTTGGAACCGGGTAGTTGCAAATCGGAACTAACTAATTTGAACCTGAAAGGTAGCAGGGTGAATTTAACAGGAAGTCTTTACAACCTTAAATCGGCCAAATCATACACTCATGAAATACTTCAAAGATAAAACCAAGCGCCTCTTTTTTTTCATAGGCATCTTTTCTACCTGTGTGCAGGCCTTTGCAACCCACAGCATGGGTAAGGATATACAGTACTCCTTCCAGGGTGTTTCTGGCGGGCAAGTGTATTATCATGTTGTCGTGCGTTTTTACCGCAACTGTTGGGATAATACTCAAGGTGGGCAAGCGCTGTCGGCTCCCAACAGTATCAATTTGGAAGCATCCGACCCGGTAACGGGCTTTAAC
>JAZKEP010000184.1:8378-17960 GCA_040387015.1 Bacteroidota bacterium | reverse complement strand
GGTATCGTCTTTACCTTTACAATCAGGTGCTAACCCACCCAATGGCACCGAAATAACAAGGGTATGTCCCGCTTATTTATCAAGTACAGGATGTAACTGGTCTGGCGGGGGTAGCCCTGTATATCCCGGAACCCAAGTTTATACTTATTCGGGAACGGTAAGTGTGCCCACTATTTGCGCCCGGGTTACTTTTGGCACTACGGAGTGCTGCCGAAACAGTGCAATCAATAACCTGTTTAATGCATCCAGTGAAGATTTGTCTATTGAGGCCAGTGTAAATAACAGCGGCAATGGAGGTTATAACAGTTCGGTTGCTTTTAACAGCCTGCCGGTAACCATTTATTGTGCGGGTAATCCTGTGTCCTACGACCATGGGGCTTCGGATTCAAACCAGGATTCGCTGGTTTATAGTTTAATAAACCCGCTTAGGGGTTCCACATTGCCTTATACCCCCATTTCATTTAATACTAACTATACCGTTAACTATCCGGTAAGAACCAGCCCGCCCAATACCTTTTTGTTTAATTCAGAAACAGGAGAAATGCGTTTTGTTCCTGCTTTTCAGGAGCAGGATGTGGTGGCGGTAAAAGTAGATGAATACCGCAACGGAGTGTGGATGGGTTCTACCATGCGCGATATGCAACTGGTTATTATGGCCTGTAACCTTTCGGAACCGGTAATAGATACTATAGTTTATGTGACCGGTGGTTACAAAACCGATTCGGTAACGGTGCATGTATGCCCTGGTAATCAGGTGCAATTCGATATCCGTTGTGCCGAACCGTCCAATCTTTCGCTTACAGTAGGCGCTAACCTGGCTTCGCTTTTCGGTGCAACTTTTACACAAATAGGCACAGGCAGTAATGTAACTTGCCGAATCACCTGGACTCCTCAGCAGTGGGACCTGGGCTGGAACTATTTTACGGTAACTGCCAGGAATAATGATTGCCCGCTACGCGGAGAGGAAACCCGCTCGTTTGCCATATACGTTGACTATGGTATAAGCATTTACGCCAGCGGCACTGCTTATTGTGGCGATTCAATTTGGCTGAGTACGTGGGGAGGAAACACTCATTTATGGCAACCCTCAGAGGGTTTATCAGACACCACTTCCTCTTTTGTTTTCGCAGCGCCTTTGGTCCCCACTTTATATACCTGTAGCACCGATTGTGGGATTGATCAGATATTTATTGATGTAAGACCGCCACTTACCATTAACGTGGGCAACGATACCATGCTTTGTACATCCGACTCGCTCCAACTTCATGTTACAACCAACGGCTCTTTTTCTTTCTTTTCTTATAGATGGTCTGCCGGGGGAACCGGCAGTGTAGATTTTTCAAACATGTTTGCACAGAATCCCACTGCCGTAGTAGCCGGGAAAGCCACCATTTATTGTAGGGTAAGTGAATTTGGTGGCTGCTCCGCTTTTGATAGTTTACAAGTGGAAGTAGGCCCGTATGTAAATGCAACTGCCGAGGTTTCTGCCGGGTTTGTTTGCGACAGCAACCCGGTGGTTTTAACGGCCCGTTTGCCTTTTACTGTTCCGCTGTGCGAAATAAGTGCTACCCCATGCAATCAAACCGCATCCACTTTGCAGGTGGGCAGCGGTACCGGTTTAATGCCTCCGGTTAGCCCGGTTTCCTATCCTGCCTTATACAGCAACTACCGCAGCGGGGCTCGCACTCAAATACGTTACAAAAAAGTCGACCTTTTACAGATGTTGGGCGGCAGCTCGGCTATTTCCGGTATAGGCTTTGAAATTGCTCAACTAAATTCATCTTCTGCTGTTGGAAATATGGAAATAAGAATGGGTTGTATGAATACTTCGCCAGCCTTTACAAGCTGGCAATACAATGTCAGCCTGGTTTACAGCAATATTTCTTACGTG
This sequence comes from Bacteroidota bacterium, assembly GCA_040387015.1. Taxonomy (GTDB): domain Bacteria; phylum Bacteroidota; class Bacteroidia; order Chitinophagales; family LD1; genus Bog-950. Next base: position 16,069 of record JAZKEP010000184.1, on the reverse strand, counting down.
CCGCAATTAGGATGGAACTATCACAACTTTAATCTGCCATACAACTGGGATGGCAATTCTGACCTGGTGATAGAAATTTGTTCTTACTCCGCTACGGCAAACACTTTTAATAATAAAGTGCGGTGCTCTACGGCAAGCTACCAATCAATGATATACTCTAGCGGCAGTACTACGCAGTGCGGCTTTACCGGAAACCCTCAATTTTCTTCGCTTCTGCCGAATATCAAAATAGGAGTGTGTGCCGAATCAGTTATTGAGAGCAATATTATTTGGTCGAGTGTTTCGCAACCCAACACGGTTCAGGATTCTGTTTCGTATAGCCCGGTTGTTAATCCGCCTGCTACCGAAACATATTATTTCCGCGTTTATGACAGCGTTTGCAGCCGCTTTGTAACCGATTCGGTTACGGTACGTGTAAACGAGTCCGATACCATACAACAAGCTGCTGCTATCTGCCAGGGTGAAAGTTATCTGTTCAACGGGGTTAACCGCACCCAGGCGGGGGTATATGCCTATACCACACAAACCTCCCGGGATTGTCCTCTTGTAACAGTCTTAAATCTCAGCATTCTGCCCACTTCCACCACGCCACTTAATGTTACCGTTTGCAATGGTACCTCCTTTACTTTTAACGGCAAAATTTTAACCACGGCAGGAACATACCGGGATACCCTTCAAAACCGGCTTGGCTGCGACAGCTTTATTGTACTTAATCTTTCTACGGTCCCTCACCTTACCGGCAGTTTAAATGTGGCTCTGTGCCCCGGAACTCCATATCCTTTTAACGACCAACTGCTCACTGCCACGGGGGTTTATAAAGATACGCTTTTGACCTTGAGCGGCTGCGATAGTATTATTACGCTTAACCTTATTATAAATTCAGTTCTCACCAGCCAAAGGAGCCAGGCAATTTGCCAGGGCGATTCCTTTTTCTTTAACGGTCAAAGCCTGATGACGGTCGGAATTTATAAAGACACCTTAGTGGCTCAGGGTGGCTGCGACAGTGTAGTTAGTCTTCACCTGTTGGTAAATCCACTTGAGCATCCGCCATTTAGCCACGCCATTTGCCAAGGCGATTTCTTTTTCTTTAATGGTCACAGCCTGACGGCAGCAGGTGTTTATAAAGATACGCTTTTGACTTTCAGCGGCTGCGATAGTATTATTACGCTAAATCTTATTGTAAATTCAGTTCTCACCAGTCAAAGTAGCCAGGCAATTTGCCAGGGCGATTCCATTTTCTTTAACGGTCAACGCCTGATGCTGGCCGGAACTTATAAAGACACCTTAGTGGCTCAGGGTGGTTGCGACAGTGTGGTTAGTCTTAACCTGTCGGTAAATCCTATTGTTCACTCCGCTTTCAACCAAACTATTTGTCAGGGGGATTTGTATTTTTTCAACGGTCAAAATCTTTATGCTCCGGGTATTTATAGCGATACACTAACAGCACAAAATGGCTGCGATAGTGTTATTACCTTAACGCTTGTGGTTAATCTGCTTCCTATGGTTACTTTAACCGGCATAAGCGATACCGTGTGTAGTAATTCTCCTGTCATTATGTTTAGTGGAGGGCAGCCCGTGGGAGGTTCCTATAAAGTTGACGGTGTTGCTTCGTCTTCGTTTGATCCTTCTTCGGGAGCAGGCCTATACACTATCACCTATATTTATTCAGACCTGAATAATTGTATCGACTCAGCCAATCAAAATATTACAGTGGTGATATGCTCGGGTTTATTAGATGCTGAAGAAAATTCACGAGTGATTATTTATCCAAATCCCGCCACCGATGAATTGAATGTTCAGGGAAATCACGTAAAGGAAATAAGAATATACAGCAATGATGGAAAACTGGTGAAAGCAGTAATGCAACCTTCACATAACAAGGTGTATATAGGCGAAATAGCTTCCGGTATATACCAGGCCGAAGTCAAAACCGGGCAAACTACAATCCGGGTGAAGTGGGTTAAATTGTAACAAGTAACAGCACTAAACAATCGTTAGATTTAACCCATGAAATACTTCAAAGATAAAACCAACCGCCTTTACATCGGCATGAGTGCGTTCTTTATCGCCAATGCTATGGTGGCCGAGTTTATGGGGGTAAAAATCTTCAGCCTCGATGAAACACTTGGCATTCAAAAGCCGGTGTTCGACCTGTTCGGCATCCACTTCGATGGTATCAGCCAAACCTGCGGGGTGCTGCTTTGGCCCTTTGTATTTGTAATGACCGACATTATTAACGAGTATTTCGGGGTGAAGGGGGTACGCTTTATTTCCTGGATTGCCGCCATCATGATTTCCTATTCCTACCTCATGCTGTTTGGTGCCATGCAAACCTCGCCAGCGGGCTGGTGGGTAAGCAGCTCTAACTACGGCACCGACCTAGATTTCAACAAAGCCTACTTAGCCGTTTTCGGTCAGGGTACCAATATCATCATAGGCTCGCTCATCGCTTTTATGATAGGCCAGTTGATTGATGTTTCTATCTTCCATTGGATAAAGAAAAAAACAGGAGAGAAGTTTGTTTGGCTTCGAAGCACCGGCTCTACCCTTGTTTCGCAACTCATAGATAGTTTTGTAGTGCTCTTCGTGGCCTTCTACCTCATGAAACGGGGGCAGCAGGGTCAGTGGCAACTCAACATGGTGTTTGCGGTAGCTATGGTCAACTATATCTATAAGGTTGGGGCGGCTTTTCTGCTCACCCCCGTTATCTATGCGGTTCATCTCATCATAGACCGCTTCCTCGGTGAAGAGCTTGCGGCCCGGCTGAAGGCAGAGGCGGTGAGAGCGGAGGACTGAAAGCCTGGCAAAATAAACGTTACAACCCATATAAAATTAATAGATATTTCCGGTGAATAACTACCTACTCGGGAATAATTAATTATATCTTTATGCTAAACCACATACAGCATGAGACACACACTACTCCTCTGCATCATTTTCTTTGGATTTAATTTTACCGGCAGTGCTTCAACTGATGCTACGAACAGGCATGCCAACATCCCCTGCTCCATTACGGAGAACAAAGGGCAATTTACCGATGAAAGCGGAAATGGCGCCAATAACATATTGGCAAAAATTACACTTCCTCATCTGGATGTTTACATTACCCGAAAGGGAGTTTCGTATGTTTTACTTAACTACGAAGAAGATAGGACGGATGCTGCGCATCCGGTTTACTTCAACGAAGTGAAGTATAAGACAAAATACAGCCGCGTGGATGTTGACCTGCCGGGCAGTGTCATAAGCCGGCAACAACTGGTTTTTTCAAACCAGGCCGATTGGCAAAGCAATCACTACCGGGGTGGTGAAGCCATAAAGGCGGTGAGCCATTACCAAAAGCTAACCGTTAAGAATATATACCCGGGTGTTGACTGGGTATGGAGCATAACTCCTGCCGGAAAGCTGGAATACGATTTTGTGGTACACCCCGGGGCTGATGCGGCTGTTATTAAAATGAAATATAACTATGCCGACCTTTCTCCCCAGGGCAAATATCTGTCTATCGTTACTCATAATGGCGCGTTAAAAGAAGGTCCCCTGGTGGCTTCCAGCGAGAATGCCGCAGTTGATATTTCTTATCAACTGAACCCGGCAACCAAGGAAATAAGTTTCACTACAGGCGCTTACGACAGAACCAAAGATTTTATCATCGACCCACCTTTGGCTTTGCAATGGAGTGCTCAATACGGAGGTATCTTTGTTGACGGGTTTAGAGGCGTGTCAACCGATACGGCTGGCTATGTTTACATAACGGGCTATACTAACTCATTCAATTTCCCTTCGTTCAATCCCGGTGGCAGTGCGTATTATGACGGAGTTTTTAATGGTGTGGTAGATGCTATTATTTTGAAAATTGATAGCAACCAGGGTTTAAAATGGGCGACTTATCTGGGTGGTCCGGGAGATGACTTTGGCAATTCAATACATGTAGATGAAGGCGGAAGGGTATACGTGACGGGTGGGGCAGAAGCCGGGTTTCCTTTAGTGACTTTGGGTGGAGCTTACAATCAAACCGGCAGCACAGCCCAAGAAGCGTTCGTGGCCCGTTTCGACAGCACGCTTAATCTCACCTGGTCTACTTTCTACGGTGGCGCAGGTAATGAAGAAGGCTTAAAAATTCATACGGACTTGTTGAACAACATCTACGTATGCGGTTTCACCAACTCCCCTTCGGGCAGTTTTCCTACAAGGCAATTGGGCGGAGGTTTTATTCAAACCAATGTAATAGGCAGTGAAGCCTTTGTTTTGAGGTTTACAGCAACAGGGGCTAATGACTGGGCCACCGTATATGGCGGCACAGGCGATGATGTGGCCACTTCGCTGGCTACTGATTTATCGAATAATGTGGTGGTTATCGGGTTTACTTCTTCTTCGGGTTTTCCGGTTAGCCCCGGTGGCGGAGCATATTATCAAAATTCCAGCGGTGGAAATACCGATGGTTTTATTCTTCGCTTTCGCCCGAATACGTTTCGTGTTAGCGGTTCTTATTTTGGTGGCAACAGCAGCGATTATTTTACAGATGTAACCTTGGGTGCCGCTGGCAGCTTCTTTTTTACCGGCCGAACAAGTTCAACTAATTTCCCCCTTAATGCTGCCCCGGGCTTTGGGTTCAACCAATCAGCCCTGGCAGGAAGCTTCGATGCCTTTATTGTAAAGTGCAACAACGACTTATCCCTCTGGTGGTCCTCGTATTATGGAGGCACCGCCATTGATGCAGGTACAGGAGTTGCCTGTGATAACAGCGGAAAACTTTACCTCACCGGCTTTACCTTTTCAAACGATTTTCCGCTGGACTCCCCTTTGTTTGCCGGAGCTTACTATCAGCCTGTTAACTACGGAATGTCGGAAGGTTTTGTAGCGGGGTTCAGCAATATGGCCGTTCAATTCTGGAGCACCTATAAGGGTGATAGTTGTTACGAGTATCCTGCCGATATTGCTTTTGATAATACCCTCAACAACTTTTATGTGGTAGGTGAAGGGATGTTCAGCTGCAGCGGATATGGCGGCAGCGGTACAAGCATGCCCGATACGGGAATCATCAATGCCGGTGGCTCCATGGCTGATGCATTTGCCTGGGCATTTGACGATGGCTCTGCAACCGTTAATAATGGCGGAGGCGGAGGAGGAGGAGGAGGCTCTGATTGTTTTGAGATGCAACTGATTAATATCAGCGATCCCTGCCCTCAACAGTGCAACGGCTCCGCTACTTTGTCCATTACAGGCGGAACCCCGCCATTCACCGTTATCTGGTCGAGTGGTGAAGGAGGGTATTCTTCCTCACAGTTATGCGAGGGGCCTGCCTGGGTGCAGGCGCAGGATGCCACCGGTTGTGTGGGCGAGGCTCTCTTTCAGTTACAATCCATGTTTATTTCTTACACTTTTGTAGGTGTAGGCTGTTACTTTGATTATGGCTCCGCTACTGTTACTCCGTACGGGGGTGTTGCTCCTTACACGTATTTATGGGCCGATGGTACCACCGATGCCAGCTTAGACAGCGTTTTGTACCCGGGCGGATTTTTTGACGTTACAGTAACAGATGGTTCGGGCTGTGATCTTTCAACCAGCATTGAGATTCCCTTCGTAGGTACTTCTTCCGGCCATAGTATTGAAATTATAAATGCGCCTACGTGTGGACAAAACAACGGGATAATTGTAGGAACGGGACCTGACTTCAATCCCGAGGGATTGTGGTCCGTATATACAATGGATACAAGTTATACCGTATATGCTGATACTTTATTTAACGTAGGTTTCGATACCTGGTATTCCATTTTTGGGGGCTTTGATTGCTGGATATATGGTACCTTTCCGGTAGAGTTTCATGTGAGTACGCTTGACTCAGCACAATTTATTACTACGGTAAATAACCCTACTACCTGTAACTCTACTGACGGTAATATATTCTTTTGGGCATGGTTCACCCAGCCGGTACAAGATCCCTTGGTCTATCAATGGTCTACCGGAGGTGCAGGTCAGGGAGTAAATAATATAGGTGTTGGTGACTATGCAGTAACTGTTACCGATGCGCTTGGTTGTTCCACCACTCTCACCTTTGATGTGAACTCCAATGATTCAGTTACTGTTGACTTTAACAGTGGCAGTATTTTGCTTCCTTCTTGCCAGAATGATAGTACCGGAGGGTTTAATACGCCCGCTATAACGGGTGGCACTGCTCCTTATTCTTATATATGGTCCAATGGGGCTACCGGTGCTCCTATAACAAATCTCCCTGCAGGTATTTATTCGGTAACGATAACCGATGCAAATGGTTGTACAGCTGAGCAGTCGGGTATTGAACTGGAATATGAAAATGGAAGTTACATTGCTTTTGATTCCATTCGGCCCGAATGTTTTGGTGCCTCCAATGGACTTATTGCCGCACAGGTTATCACCAACTTTGGAAATTTGCCTTACTCCTATGTTTACCGATGGTCAACCGGCATGTCGGGTAGTCAGATCAATAATATAGCACCGGGTACATACGCTGTAACAGTAGAAGGCAATGGTGGAATTTCTTACAACGCCTGCATAACCCTATCAAACTCTATCAGTCAGTTCACTGCCCAAATACAAAACCCACCTTACGATTGCTTAGCTGGAAACAACGCATCGGCAAATGTTAGCGGGGGGCAGTTTCCTTACACCTATTTGTGGTCCGATGGATCTGTTTCAGGTGCTAATGCAGTTCCTTTTACAGGTGACCTTGTATTAGAGGTAACTGATGCTGTTGGATGTATGGCCGCTGATACGCAGAGCGTAGTAATAGGAGCTCCGTTTACTGCTTCCTATTTGGCGGATGATATTTTGTGTAACGGTGGCTCTGCAGTTATCAATGTTGCCGGTTCCGGTGGGTTTACACCTTATACCGGAAGTGGCAGCTATACTGTAGCTGCAGGAAATTACAATTACGTGGTTTCCGATTTTTTAGGATGCAGTGTGCAGCTACAAGTGGCTATTCAGGAGCCTGCGGAAGTAACTCCGGTTTATACAGCAAGTCCTATTTCTTGCTTTGGCGGACAGTCAAGTGTAGCGATATCAGCAACGGGTGGTGTAGGTCCCTATACAGGAACAGGTAATTTTATTTATGATGCAGGTACTTATAATGTAACGGTTACTGATGATAATGGATGTCCCTCAACTTTAAGTGTTCAGATTTCTTCCCCTGCTCAGTTGTTGATAGATGTTCAATTACCTGTAATCACCTGTGGTATTGATACATTGGTAGTAAATGTTTCCGCCATCGGAGGAACCGGCCCTTATACCGGAACAGGAAACTTCATTTTTACTGCCGATGCCTCCTTTACCTTTTCAGTAAGCGACCTGAACGGATGTTTAACCGATAGCCTTGTAACTATTGAATTGACAAACGATAGTAATGTCACCCATTACACAAACGATACAGTTTGTACTTTCGATAATGTTTTTCTGGGTATTGACAAAAATATTCAGAACCCTGTTTGGTACCCGGATAGCTCAACCGGGCATTCCTACCCTCTGTATGGAATCGATGTGAATACCATGGTTCGTGCAGTGGGAACCAGTGCCGATGGCTGTCTGGTGACAGAGATTTTCAATATTGCTGTTGAAAACTGTAACACAACAGGAATAGGAATAGTGAAATCAGATTTTGATGTGCAGCTATATCCTAACCCGGCTTCCTCTCTGGTGATACTTGAAATAAGGAATAATAA
>JAZKEP010000184.1:3167-8368 GCA_040387015.1 Bacteroidota bacterium | reverse complement strand
ATCCTGTATCAGCAGCGGTTTATGATGTTACCGCCAGGCAGGTCAGGAAATTGTTTGATGAACAAACCTCAGGGCAAATTATTTTCTCGGTTGCCGACTTAGCTGCGGGAGTTTACTTTATCCGGATAGTGGATGAATTGGGAAATACAGCCGCGAAGAAACTTGTTGTGGAGTAAGCAGTAAATAAACATTGAAGATTGAATGAGCCGGCACTTTAAGTGCTGGCTCATTCGTTTTATTACCTACCCAATTCTTTGGCTCTGGAAGAAGTGCATTAACTCTTCAACTCACTCGCGTATCTTTTCATTTGAGGAAATTTGGAAAGGTGGGTATTAAACTCGCGGTCATAAAACTTCAAATCATCATCCTTTAAAATATCTTTTCCCGCTCCGGCCTTTCCTTCACGAATGAATTGGTTATAAATAATTTCGTGCTTTTCCTTAGGTGGCTGTTCTCCGAATTTTTCTTGATGAGCTTTCATAAAGCCGAAAGAACTTCTCTCCACAATTCTGGGAACATCATCATGCTTAATTTCCACGCCAATAAAACCCGCAATCCGGAACAACTCTTTCACAAAGTTTTCCTGCAGGTCTTCATACCGCACATAAAGAATTTGATGTTTGTTATTGTTCTGCAACCATTCGCTATTAAATTCAAACCAGTTCATTTCATCTTTATCGCGAAACGAAAGTTCGAAATTCTCCTCCACTGTTATTTTAAAGTTGTTGTAGTTTTTCCGGTGATGGAACAACGAAAGTGCAACGTCCCGGCCGTCTCTAACAACATAAATAAACCTTCCCTTTTTTCCTTTTTGAATCTTGCGATAGGGGTCATGTGTTTTGATAATGCGCGGTGAGGGAAGTTCCGGTATTTCCATGCTTCGTTCAGCAAGGTTCCTGAGCCAGGGCGATACATCATAAATATGCTCAAAGTCTACATCGCCTTTTGTGGTCAGTTGGTAGAGTATCATCTGCATCCATGTAGTTCCGCTTTTTAGGTAAGTGGCTACATAAATATCGTCCTCTCTTTCCCCAAACTTCAATTCATATTTCATGAATCTAAGTTGATGAACGATTCTTTCGGCATTATTCTTAATTCTGTTCAAGAATTTAATCAGCCACTCCAGGATTTGGATTTGTGTTTCCATAAAAAAAGCCTGCTGAAAGCAGGCTGCAGTCTTGTTAAACTACTATTTACAGGTGTAGCCGTTGGCCTCAAGATACTTGATATAACTCCTGAAAGATTCCTTGCTCGGAAAATCTTCCTGAGAGATTGTTTCGCAATATCCCGCAGAGCAGCATCGGTAATGTTTTTTGCAGGAGTTAAACGAAAACAAAGTGGTAACTAAGGCTGCCAAGCCAAGAAAAAATCGGATACTTTTCATACTTGTGGTTTTAGATGTGCCTACTCTATTTCAGCTTTTCGGCAAGCGCTGTAACTATTGTTAAAAGTAAATTTCTTTTTAAACAGTCCAAAAATATTCAGAAAGGTATTCTACAGGTTAAGTGTCGGCTCATTCGTTTTATTACTTCCCCAATTCTTTGGCCCTGTTCAGTGCAGCGCCTAAAGCGGTATCAATCTTTTCGCCTACAATATTTTCTTTAAATACTTTCAGCGCAGCTTCAGTCGTTCCACCTTTAGAAGCCACGCGGTCGATCCACTCACCGCAGGTTAACTCGCTTTGATTATGCAGATGCACAGCACCCATAAAGGTTTGATTAACCAATAGCTCCGCTTGCGCTAAGGTAAAACCCATCTTTACGCCTGCCTGTATCATTGCCTCCATAAAGTAATACACATAAGCGGGGCCGCTTCCCGAAATAGCGGTAGCGGCATCAATCATGTTCTCGTCTTCCACGTAAACCGATTTGCCCGTTGTGTTTATTAAGTTCTGAACAATGAAAAGCTCTTTCTTATCTATTTCAGGCGAAGAAGTAAACACCGTCATGCTCATTCCTATCTGAGCAGGAAGGTTAGGCATACAACGCACTATTTTAAGGGCTTTGGTCAATTGGCGGATGGCAGGAATTTCATGCAGCGAAGAAGTATTATCCCTGTTTTTATCCAGCACAAACAAATCTTTGGCAGCAATAAAGCGGGAGGTTAAAAAACTACGGGCATAGGTCTTTCCCATATTGCCTGAACCGATGATAAGAACTTTCATACTTGTAATGTAATGGTGTTAGGAAGAAAAATCAAATATAAACTATGCCAACGCGATTATACATAATAGAATAAAGTATTACGTTAGCGCACATGTCAGATACACCTTCTGAAACCAATCATCAACTGCAGCCTGAAAAATGGATAGACCGTTATAGCGACTACCTGTTTAGTTTTGCTTCTATCCGGCTGAACAGAAAAGATATTGCAGAAGACATGGTACAGGAAACTTTCCTGGCAGCCTGGAATGCGAAAGATAATTACCAAAGCAATGCTTCCGAAAAAACATGGCTTACTTCTATCCTAAAAAACAAAATAGTTGACCACTACCGTAAAAGCAGCACTAAGAATGAGTTAAATGTGCTGGATAAACCTTCGGCTGATGGCGACAGCAGTTACTTTTTTGAAAAGGAGGGTGGATACGAAGGACATTGGACTGTTGCTTCAGGACCGCAGGACTGGAAAAAAGATTTAGGAAATAAGGTAGAAGCAGAAGAGTTTCAAAACATTCTTAAAGAGTGCTTAAGCAAGCTGCCGGAGCGCGCACGTGGCGTGTTTGTTATGAAAATAATTGAAGGGGAAGAAAGCGAAGTTATTTGTAAGGAGCTTGGAATAACTCCGTCCAACTTTTGGATTTTAATGCACCGTGCTAAATTGCAATTGCGCGAGTGCATGCAGAAGAACTGGGCAAACGTTTAATTAATTACAATCGAAAAATAAATACACTTAGAATGTTGATCATGAGCTGCAGCGAAGCAACTTTAGCTGCTCAAAAAAGGAGCGAAGGCAAACTGAGTATTTCAGACAGACTTGGTTTATGGTTACATCTTGCAGCCTGTTCACTGTGCAGGTTGTTTGTAAAGCAAAGCGAAATAATAGCAAGTCATGCTTCTAAACTTGGTGAACAGCAGGCAAACCTTACGGACGAAAAGAAAAGAACCATAGCTGAATCGTTGAACCTTAAAATGAAGAACAATGCTTAGACAATCATTGATAGAAATATTTGAAAGGGATTTAAGTAAGCTGAAAGAAGAAATAAGCGCGTATACCGATGAATCGCAGCTTTGGCTTGTTGATAAACAAGTGAGCAACTCGGCAGGTAACTTATGTCTTCACCTTATCGGCAACCTGAACCATTTTATTGGAGCTACGCTCGGCAACACCGGTTATATCAGAGAACGCGACAAAGAGTTTAGTTCCAAAAACATTCCCCGCGCAGAACTGCTGCAAAGCATTGATAAGGTGAAGGAAGTGGTCATCGGTACCTTAAAAACCATACCCGAAAGCGAATTCGAAAAACAATATCCCTTAGAGGTAGGAGGCCGCAAGCCGCCTACATTAACCTTCCTTATTCATCTTACAACTCACCTGTCGTACCACCTGGGTCAAATTAACTACCACCGCAGGTTACTTTAATACATACCTTTGATTTTAATGATAGCCATTGCGTTTGTTCTAGGTTTTGTAGGGTATTTGCCCTTGGGTAATATCAACCTGACTGTTGTTCAAATGTCGGTGAGTGGCTCGGTACGAAAGTGGCAGGCCTTTATATTCTTTGCTGCTGCCATGGAGTTTATCTATTGCTTCGGTTGCCTGTATGGTATGGACCGGCTGCTTCAACTGCCGCAAGTGATAACTTATCTCAGTTGGTCAGCGGTGGGTATATTTCTGGCACTGGGCCTTTATACTTTTGCGCATACCTTTAAACCCGAAAGCGCAAGCCCTTCTTCGGGTATTAAGAAGGGAATCCTTGTCGCCATATTTAATCCCTTGCAAGTACCCTTTTGGTTAATATGGGGTGTTTATGTTTTTCAAAACGGCTGGCTCAAGAGCGATGTTCTTTCTATAGCCATCTTCAGTGTTATGTGTTCGGCAGGTACGGTTGCTGTGCTTTGGCTTTATGCCATAGCAGGAAAAAAACTGGTTGAGAAACTGAATTTAAACCGCAACATCCTTAACCGCTTTATTGGTTCACTGCTTATTGTGCTGGCAATATTCCAGACTATAAAAATCCTGAATCAATAATTCTCTCACAGCCATTTAGCAAAAGGTCGCGCCTAAGCGCTATTTAGTTTAGTGTTTCAATTTTGTAGAGTTCCTTCGGAGACTCTTCTGAAGGGGACTTATTCTGTATCCTTGGCAATCACTCTAATTTGCCGTTCCTTTTCCTCCAATTTATACCGTTTAATCAAATCGCGCGCTTTTAGCATGTCGAAAAGGGATCTATTGTAGAGAGCATTTTTGAATTTCGGATTATGTTGTTTTACGAAAACGTTGGCATAATCAACCCCCAATCTCTCAGCTAGTGACTGTATCTGAGAAGTCTCTAAATCGAAAGAATGCAATAACAGCAATTCAATTCTTTTTTGAACCGAAGCATGCGCCTTAAACATAGCATCTAATACTTCGTAGCGTAGGGGAATTAGTTTATCAGATGGTAACATGCTGCATACAGCATCGGCTATATCATTGTTGCCGACAATATGGCTGTCATCAATTTTATCCAGTAGAAGCAGCTTATTTTTCTGAGAGATAATGGATGATTTAAATATTGCTGCCCAGTCCTCGGGCTTTAACGGTATATTAGAGGAATTGTCTAATAAATCGCTTTGATTAAACTCTACTAATAGAAGCGAAAGTTTTGCATCAATACTTTTGAGTCCGGAAAAATTATCTGATGTTAGGTTAAGTTTCGACTTCTCAAGAAGTTTATAGATTCTAGTTGAATCCAACTCCGTATATTCAATCTTGTTATAGGTATAAGGTAAAGCACTCAGCAGGTTTGAATATGCTTCGATTTTCAGTGTATCACAATGCACTATCATCTTGGAAATCTTCTTGAAATAATCTTCCTCTCGGTTATTGTCTTCCTGAAAATCTTCAATGGAAAGTGATTCGTATGTTTCGGGTTCATTCAGAAATTCAATTAGCGTGTCATCAAAATTTTCTTTCTCGGTTTTATCATAATAGGCAAATACATTTGCCCAACTTGGTAATATGCTTTGTTGAGAAAGAGCAAGTTGCTGTATTCCAACTTC
>JAZKEP010000184.1:0-3157 GCA_040387015.1 Bacteroidota bacterium | reverse complement strand
TATTAATATCTTGAATTAGTGTTGATTGACTCTCTAAAAGTTTTTCTTTTACACTCTCTTTGATATCTTCTCTGTTTAAAATATCCAAAATGGTTTTCTCTGCTTCATACTGGTTCCCTTTAGAGGTAGTCATTACATTTATGACGTAGTCGCAGATGTCTGAGCTAATATATTCTTGCAATGGTTTTAAGTCCAATTTTTGGATTGTAGTATACTGTGACTTCTCAAACTCTTCCAAGTTATAGTCTATTCCATTCCCCTTAAGAATTGCAACAAGATTGTGTTCATTAATCGTGTAAGCATTTTTATTATAAACATCGCCAAAGATTTGTTTTTGTGCATCAGTCGGTAAGTCAAGTTTTTCAATTTTAAGACTGCGCTCAACTACAAACGCTTGAATCACATGGCTGTGATTTAATGAAGCGCAAAACGCAAAAAAATCAGGCATCTTCTTAATATAAGCCTCCAACTGTTTAACGTTGTCGAATCCAAGTATTGATTCTTTCTTGGCATATTCAAATATCAATTTGACCAAACTACGGATTTCATCAGCTGGTAAGCCTGACTTGGAATCAATATATTGCCAAAGCCCAGGTTTTGTGTAACACAGGTTGGCTATAAATGAAGCTAATTTTGCTGGGTTTCTCTTAATGTAGCTGTTTATAAATTTAAATTGTTTTTCAGAGTTATCTTTCAATCCCTCGTAGAAGAAGTCTAGCTTATCCTTGTATTTGTTATGATTGTTCAGGAGCCAATCAAGAAGAGCATAATTCCAAATCGCTTCTCCCTTAAAATACCGAACCGGTAATTTCTTAATAAGGTTTTCGATTTTCGAAAGACCGTAATCTGGTGGTGAATTTATTCCGCTCTTAACATGTCTTTCAAATTCAAAATCAGCTTGGGTAATGCTAACACCATGGAAAAGTGTAGTGTAGTCTTCATAATGCTCATCAATATGCCCGTTGAGCAGAAGATTTCTCATCAAATAGCTGTTACTAAAGTCACCAAGGTAGGGCGCAATATCTTTGCTTGTAAATACTTCCTGTATGCTGTAAGCTAGTACGCCTTGGCTGGTCTTTAACAAATGCTCTCTTTCCTTCTTCAACGTTTCTGTAGCATTATTTTTTTTATCGAACAACAATTTTTCACGTTGCGAATAGGTTAATGAGGGATTTACTTCCTTTTCAATATCAGATAGTTTTTTATCAGCTTTAACAGGGGAGTCAGATAGGGAATATCGGTCGCTGTAGCGATCCTTCGCAAACTCGATATAAGTAATTCCATCTTGTAACTGCCTAAAATATTCTTCCTTAACAGCATCAGCAATTGAAACGTTAGTGCCAAAATAAAATGACTGGAAGTTCTTGAGTTTTGCTACAAGACAGTTAATATATACTGCTCTTAATTCTTCAACACTTGCAAGTTCTTCTTTTTCTAAAAAAGCAATGTGTTTGCCTATGCCATCTATTTTTAATTCAATTTCCCTTAGCAAGTCTTTTATGTATTCCTTTTTATTGGTAAGAAACCTATAGAGTTTTCCCTTCCGTTTTGCCAATTCACCATAATCATCAGGATACATGTTCTTATATACCAAAATGGCGAATAGCTTATCCGCGCTAAGAGAGTTACTAAGTATGTTTCTGTAAATCTGAAATTCCTGAAAAATATTAATGAGTAAGCGCATATCAATATCATCAATGAATGTCACTATGTCAGAAGTAAACGAAGAAGATAGTTGCCCTTGTAGATTGGCATCGTTTATTAATTTTTCAAGTTGGTCGTTCGCATTGCCGGGGTTAATGAATGATATTACAGGTATAATAAACTCAAAGAACTTTACCCGGTCGTTCTTATCCAGGAACATCTCATCCTTAATGGCGTACACAAACTTTACTGAACGGTTAATAAGCTTAGAACTGTTAATAAGGATATTAATCTCTCTGAGTTTAGTGAAAATATCAGTGCTGTTAAATCGATCAACATCTTCAATAACTACTACGTTGTATTTCTTTCTTTCAAAAAAGTAGAGTATCTCTTCTAAATGTTGATTGAATACCGATTTATCTACTGCTTCACCTAACTCCAACTCACCTTTTATATTGAGCTTATTAATTTTTGAATTACTGAATAATCTGTAAACTGACTTTATGAAAAACCCAATACCTACGAAGAATATTGACGTGGAAAGAAACGTGACTAAATCAAAATCATAATTCACGTTCCACGTTGATGGGTTTAGTTTATCAATATACTTAAACTTAATAAGTATAAGGGCACTCAAACTCCAAACAATAAGTAGTAGCGCATGAATTACTAAATGCTTATTGGTTAAATTGACAATTCGCTTAAATCGAGAGTCTGGTATATCACTGGGTTTTACATGATAAAACATTTGTTGGAGTATGCTTATCTCCAACTTTCGCTCAATTTCTTCATCTCCTTTGTTGTCACTGAAGGATGCGAGTGAAATATTTAAATATTCATATTCCGGATGTCTGTTCTGGAAAGTTTTAATAATAGTACTTTTACCACTGCCATAGCTACCTGTAATAGCTATGTTATTAATGTTATCTGTATCTATCGCTGCTTTTAAACTATCTAAGTAGGGCTTTATTCTTTTTACATCTTCTACCTCTGTTAATACTTTCGGGGCAAGAGTATTTATAATTATATTCTGACTTTTATATCTCGTACGTATTTCTTTCTGTAACCAATTGGTTAAGTTGAACAAGAGTTTCAGTATATTTTCCAATAAATTTTTCATACTAATATGTTCTTCTTCTACTTACCTAATGAGCAATGTCCTAAAAAGGCAGTTCTTCAAAGACTTTGAAGTTTAATAAATGAAGCCTCCACTCCAGCTCAAATCTAACTCCTTTCCTCAAACCACAATAAAATTTATATATGTCAGTTTTCCTGCAACATTACGGTTTGCTCGCACTTGTCTTCCCTTAGTTTTACTCTATTTTCCCTTCATTTTACCTCCCTTTTCACCCCAATCGCCCCAATTCCCCCTAAACCCCACCCTATTCACCAATAAAGAAACTTTGTTCACTCCTAAACAAAGTTTCTTTTCGCAAGAACAAAGCTTGTTTGCTCATTATTAAAGTTTGTTTTGAGGTAAACAAAGTTTATTCAGCCACCAACAAAGCTTGTT
>JAZKEP010000183.1:0-56269 GCA_040387015.1 Bacteroidota bacterium | reverse complement strand
ACTTATGCGGAAGCTCTATTAGTTACCGAGGAAACAACTGCTGAAGCTGTTCAGCAATTAGCCTATCATTCAATTTCAATTTTCAAAAAGGGGCACTATCTGATAAAAGCTCGCGATGCATTTAAGGATTATATTACATCAAGAGAATTGGAAATAGAATAGTTTTAAATTTTTCAGAAATAGTGCGCCATGACTCGGAACGATCTATTCTATAATTAACCGGTAGCTCACAAATAAGGGTTCAAAAAATGAGAAATACTGACGATCGTATATGAGGATTTTCTATTTGTGCCCTAACATAACATCAGCGGGCGCATTCTTACTATGGTACTTATTGTTTGCCTGAATAGGTTCGCCATACATTATACACTCGGTGTTTAAAGACGGAGGCAAAATATTTAAAGGGCTTAATCCCTTTTTCTTTGTGAACTCCAAAAAATCTTCTTTGCTATAAACAGGCGGTGTATAGCTCACCACTTGCGATAAAGTTCCCAAAGCAGGACGACACTTGCAGGTAAGATAAAAATCATCAGCCTGAATATAGAAATCATCTTTCTGTCTAATCAGTTCAATCTTAGTTGCCTCATCGGGCTCTTGGTGTGTGATTATCACTTCGGCTTCTTTAGGCACCACTCCAGTGAGCACAGCCACACGGGTTTTATCAGAGAAATTAGGCAGCGAACAATGCACTACACGCGGGTCGAAGAAGATAGCTTCTCCTGCCTTCATATATACAGGCATCATGTAGTCGCGCACCAAATCGTTTACTTTTTCAAACGCATTAGGGAATGCCACACTCCGGTATGGCATGTATAGATGATTGGTGCCGGGAGTTAAACAAAGTGCCCCGTTGTTTTCATCAATATCACACAAAGGCAACCAGATATGGAGAGGAGAATATTTAAACTCATCTACCATACTAGGATCCTGGTGAACAAAAAATTCACTTTCCTTACCCGGGTTTTTCACCACAAAAATGTTGTAAGCAATCTTATAGTCAGTTAAATGCTCATCATAATACGCTGATAAAATTTTATTTAACGAATCGAAAATGCGCTGACGATAGGCGATGTCTTTGGAATACAGGGTATAAAACATTCCGGTTTCTTTCAAATCGTGGCTGCTGTTATAAAGTGCATTTATTTCTTCAATAACATCCTTACCTAAGCCGCCAACGACCTTATAGCCGCCTTCATGTAATTCATTTCTAAGTGCTTCGTTGCGCACAAAAGTGTGACGAGCGGGGAATAACTTTTCTGTATTTGCAGATGTATCCATACATGATTTTTATCAGACTATGAAAATAGCAAATAAAGGCATATCTTGTTTATGTTCGCATGGGGTTAATCAATGCGAAAATTTGTGTTGCGTAGGGAGGTCTTTTAATAATATATCACAGCTTAATAGTTGAATAATGAAGAGAGTTTTTAATGCCGATGATATGGAGGAAAAATTTGCGAAATATGGTTATACCATTATTCGTAATCTCATCAATAAAGATGAAGTAAAAGATTTGCGCCAGGTATATGAACAGAACAGAATGGATAATGCGAACAAATCATTTTATGTAAGCCATTGGATTGAAGGAGGTGATACTAAAGCGAACATTGATTTGGGGGTTCAGAAAGTACTCGTTCCGGCTGCACAGAAATATCTGAATGATTACGTACCGGTTTTTGCTGCTATGTCTGTGAAACACCCCAAGCCTGATAGTGCTATGCACCTGCATCAAGATTGGGCACATGTGGATGAAACGAGGTACCGCTCTATAAATATGTGGGTGGCCCTGGATGAGACCAATGATAAAAATGGAGCAATTTGCCTTTTGAAAGGCAGTCATCGCCTGTTTGATTACACAAGGGGTGTTTCTATCCCGGATACATTCAGGCATATTCCTACTGAAAGGTTACACAAGTATCTTACTGATATTTACCTGGGGCCAGGTGATGCTGTGGCTTGGGACCACCGGGTAGTGCATGGTTCAAATACTAATTTCACTAATAATATGCGACTAGCTGCGGTAGTAAACATGCGACCCGCTGAAGCGCAATTCCTTCTCTATTATATCAAGCCTCAAACCGAAATTAAGGATGTGGAAGTGTACGCTCCTGATCATGATTTCTTTATTGCCTATGATAGTGTAAATCATCCAACGGTAGTTGAACAAGTGCCCTTCATAAAAAAATATCCTTACCAGGATTTGAATGTTCACGAACCAGACTTGATAAAATTTCTTATATCCGAATTTCCCGGTGAGTTCCCTCAACTTGAAAAGCCCAAATCGTTCTTTTCTAAGTTTTTTTCGGAGAGTTAACTAAAGCAAATAATCTTTCAGGTAAGGTTGATACAGAGGTTCGTTCCTAAGAATTTCAGCCTTGTCTCTGAATAGATTCAAATCTTCAGGCTTTACTTTCAAATCTGTTTCTCCGTTTATTAAACGATTCATTGCCTTCATAAACGGATGGGGCTTTTCCTTTGCCAGCATTCGAACATACTTCTGATAAACCTTTTGATTGAATGAAGCCGGAAACAACTTGAGCAAGGAATACAGTGTTTTTGAAAAAACGAGGTAAGTATGAATAAAACTATTGTTCATAGAAGCATTTACGACTGCGGGTAAATAATAGCGATGCTCAAGTTCTATGGCATCTTCAATGAGCCGGACAAATTTTTTACTATCATCCTTTAAAAGCTCAACCGGCAGCACAAGTACATTCTTGCCAAATCTTTCGCGGTAAAGCTGAATAACAAAACTATAATCATAAAAATCAGCCAGATACACATTTAGCTTCGCCATAAAATCTTTGAATCTGAGAATACCTCCTATGGAAACATTTTGATTATACATGGCGTAAAGCATAGACTCAAACCCGCGGGTGCATATAAGAATTTGTGCATTAGGGAACACGGCAAACAAAGTATCTGCAAGTTTTTCCTGATAAGCGCGTATGTCAAAGTCTTTTTTGTTATCAAGGGTAGACATATCCATTTCTCCCTTCCAAACGCTAAGGTCTTCACTGCTTAAAACAAAACATTCATGCAACTTTTCTGTTGTTTCAGCGTAAGTGGCAATATCCCAATTGTTATCAAAACCCAAGACTCCTTTACCCTTATAGTGAAGGGCAGGATGACGCGAATACCACTCCTGTAAATAAGTGGAGCCCGCCTTAGGATATCCAATATGTATCAACACTTTCGCCATAAGACAAACTTAAAAATAAACGTTAGTTTGTTTTGTTATGAAAAGTATGTTTAATTGGGAACCATGCTGTTATTTTAGCATGTCAAAAGGCTATTTAGTTATGTTGGGTGAAAATATTGTGCTGGAAGTAAACGGAATCGGAAAAACTTTTAAAGGTTACGATGATGGCACTTTGCAGGGGGTAGGCTCTACGGTGCGCGAAGTTGTTTCCTTGAACAATATTAGTTTTCAACTAAAACAAGGGGAGATACTTGGAATTGTAGGAAATAACGGAGCTGGTAAATCAACTCTTTTGAGAATTATCTCGGGTTTGCTGAAGCCGGACAAAGGCAGTATCAGTTACCGCGGCAAGCTTTCTTCTATACTTGACATCGGTTCAGGTTTTCATCCCGATCTTTCTGGTATTGACAATGTATACATGGTTGCCCGTTTGATGGGTTACACAAAAAAAGAGATTGAAGAAGTGCTGGAAGATATTTTTGAATTCAGCGAGTTGAAGCAATTTAAGGAGACACCCGTTAAACATTATTCAAGCGGCATGTTCATGCGTTTGGCATTCAGTTTGTACACCACACTCAAATCTAATCTTCTGATTATGGATGAAGTGTTGAGTGTTGGCGATATGAACTTTAGAGAGAAATCGTCTGCGCGGATAAAAGAAATTGCAGCGCGCGGAAGAACTATCATTCTCGCCAGTCACGAAATGAAAACAGTGCAAAGTTTATGCACACATGGTTTGTTGCTCGAACAGGGAACTTCGAAGGGATTTGACACTATTCAGAGTATCATTGAAAAATATGTGAACAGCAATAACTATATTTTTTTGAAAAGCGGTGTTGCCGCAAGGCCTAACTCAGAAAATCAAAAGTCAGGAGACTTACCTCTATTGCCAACTCAGGTCCAGGGAAGCGATGAGCATAACCCCGTTGATACTAAAATTCGCTTGAAAGGGGCGCTTGTCAGGTCAGCCGGTAAAGCAGTAACATCCGAAATATATATGGATGATGAAGTGGAAATAAGTTTCTCGTATGAAAAACTGCTAAACATACCTGTGATATTATCGGCGGTGATTGCAGACAGGTTCGGCAATAATATTATGAGTCTTTCTCCATATCGCATTAAACGCGAAGATGACTTTGTGGATATAACTTTGGAAGGCAATTACACACAAACTGTAAAATTGCCCAAAGGCATTCTCAATCATGGAATATTTTCGGTCAGTTTTTACGTTGCTGATACTTCCAGACAAAAGGTGCGGTCTTTCGAAAAGCTGCTTTATTTCAGAGTTGTCAGAAGCGATAAGTTGTTTAAAGGCGTCAACTATCAGGAAAATTTTTCGTGTCCACTTCTTCCTGTTGCCGATTGGAAAACAACGATGGAGTTTTAACTGAACGATTTTTTTAATTAATCCAGGGTGTGAAGTTTCTAATAGCAGAACGTCTTTATCGAATTTCATGAAATTCCTCTATTTTTTCATAATCTTATTTGTTTCTGTTCTTTTATATTACTTTTTAGGAAGTTATTATGAAAATGAAACAGACATTTTCTTTCTGGTTTATGCCAAAGGGCTATTAATCCCTAAACCGTTAGCTCTTCCCGAAACTTTTATTCTTCAAATTTTTATAGGTGATGCTATAGCATTTTTATATACACATTTTCCCTTTTTCGAATGGTATGATTCTCTTACTCTATCTTTTACATTTTTTATTGGTGCTTTCCTGTTCAATATTTTTCAGTCCCTCAAAAAATTTTTATATCACGATGCTATGTTAAGAATTACGGTTCTATTTTTCTTTATCGCAATTTTTGTGTCGGTTGCTTTACTACCAGAAATTACCAGGCATTCCTTCTTGATAATCATCCTCGTATTCGTAGTATTTCTCCTTAAACTATTACATCATCAAAAAATATCTACCTTATTTTTTATATCCTGTTATCTTGCTTTTTTGGTTTCTTGTTTACGAAGGCCGGAGCCTGCAATAGCACTCACATTTTTATTTACAGCCTTCTTACTCTTGCTTTTTTTTGAAGGAAGAGTAGATATGAATCGAGCGGTCAAAATTATTCTCCCATGTTTATTCATTTTGTTCTTCCTGTATGTATATACGCATGTTCCGAGAACACCCGAAGGGCACAGATATTTAGGAATTGTTCCTTATGAAAATACGCTTGTTGATTTTAAAGGAGAACTTTCCGATGTACGGTTGTTAACAAAAACGGATACCATAAAATATCTTGCAGCATCACATTTTTTCTTTACAGATACTAAACATTTGAATCAGGTTTTTTTCCAGAAGATTGGCATAGTGCCTCTTGACAAATCACCGGGCTATTTCTTTAAGTATATCACCAGATTGCCCATTGTTAAAGACCGGGCGATTAAGCTTGTCAATGATATTTGTAGGAATGAAAATGGGTTGTTCTTATTACTAGTGGTTATTAATATACTATGGCCTTTCTATTCCCGGAAACGCTCCCCTAAATCAATTTTAGGAAAACTGTTATTTTCTGGAGTTTTTTGGGGCACTTTTTTGTTTGCCAATTTATTTATGAAGGTGGAGACGAAAGTAAACGAGTCGCTGCTGCTATTTTTAATTGTAATGCTATTGGTGTGTCTGATTGATCCCCAGTTGACGCGTATAAGTAAACGACTTTCTTTCGTTGTCTCAACAGCAATAATAGTATGCGTACTTTGGAGAGGGCTTGGCTTTTTTCAGTTATATCAGATAAAAAAAAATGATGCAGGTTACATGGACAAAGTCAGAGCTACTATAAATGATTTTACAAACAGCTTAGTTGTATTAAATATCTCTTGTTGGGATAATATTTCAATTCGTTTGTTTGACAATGACACCTATAATCCGAATAATACCTATATCAGCTTTGATAATGGTGTATTATATATTTTTGATGAATATAATAGCTATATGAAACGCGTAACTGGTTCCTTGGAGTTTATAGACCAAGTTGATTATGTGGCTCGTCAACCGAACGCTCGTTGGTTTTCATCAGAAAAGAGGATGAAGATGATAGTGAACTATATTAATGCTGTTTATAGAAAGAATTACTCATACACTCTGCTTAAGGCAATTGAAAGGGATGAAAATAGTGACTATAATACCCAGGCAATCGGTATCTATAAAATAAATGAAAAGGGATTATTTAAGTTGAAAAATTGAAACCTCCGGATTGTTAAAGCGTTCAACGTAAATTGTCTTTAAGAGAGTAGTGAATTTTTGAAAATCAGCTCCAGACAATGATTTATCTAGAAATATATAGTCAGCCTCAGTTTCACTAAATAGTTGACTTGCTTCTTCAACTCTATTTGCTTTAAGTAATTTTAACGCTTTTTCTGTATCCTTCTGTTCTAGTGTTTTTTCACGAAATCTTGCTACTCCCGTATAGACGGGGCAAGCTGTGACTGATGAAAAAATAAATCCTAGTTTTCTAGAGGTAATTACAAGTTTTTTTTCCGAAATATTTTGAGCTGACCACTCCATGGCATTATATACTTCAGAGTCTATGTACCAAGGCAAAACATGTTTCTGCAAATCGCTGAATTGTTGGGTATAGAAGCTAAAATTTGTGCTGGCACTAAGTACGGCTATACTGAAAATAAACATGCCTGACAGGACGTTCCGTGCATTTTTGCTCAAGGCCGTAATTTTTTGGAAGGCCAATTTACTTATTGTTTCCAGCGATGTAGTAAACATGATGGAAAGAGGTGCTCCTAAGCCTATAAGTATCTGAATCTGAATCGGTAAGAAGGGTTGAGGTAAATAAACAAGGATCAATGTTATAGCTACCCAGAGCAAAAGAAACGTCTCATCAGAAATTTTTCTTCGACTTTTAAGAAACAATCCAAGAGTTACAAAAAGAAAGGCGAAGCCAAAAGTTGATATCAAAGCCCAAAAATTCGGAAAGGAAAACCAGCCCTCATCGTCAATAGAGGGGAATCGAAAAACTAACCATAAATAATACCCAACGATAGGCAAGCAGAATAACAACAATTTGGATATTATGATGATAGCACGTTTTGTTTGCTTTTCCGAGTAGCCAGTGTAAAGGGCTGCAATGGAAATAATTATAACGGCTGTCACTAACCCATACACGTACACTGCACCTAATGTCAACAACGAAAGTCCACATAACAACATCTGTTTCTGCTTTTTGTAAATAAGTTTATATGCAAACGATAACGTTAAAATAAATAAAGCATTTGCTAAAGGAAGGTAGTATTCACCGCTCATGGAGATAAACATATTTGCTTCGGGCATGGAATCATCCACAGCATCAATAAGCGAAAAATTGAACAGATGAAAGATAGAGTCAAAGCCTGCCGAGAAGCAATACAAAATGATGGCTACTAACAAAGTAAAAGAAGAGGTAATAATTTGTTTGGCTAAAAAGTAAAAAGAAAAAATAAGTAACAAGGAAGATGCTATTCTGAAAATATTAAAAGCAATAGATAGGGATGTGCCTGTTACTTGCGAAATCAATCCGATAATATTACCTATTGGGTTGATAAGAATGTCTGCAGCGGGCAGGCGTCCGTATTTATCAGTAAACAAAAGATGTCCTCTAATAGCCTGTGATGGACCTTCGCTGAAGTAATAAAATTGTTCAATTGGCCGCAAACCCGCAACCCCCAAAAACTTACTATCCAG
Source organism: Bacteroidota bacterium (assembly GCA_040387015.1). Classification (GTDB taxonomy): domain Bacteria; phylum Bacteroidota; class Bacteroidia; order Chitinophagales; family LD1; genus Bog-950. The sequence continues at coordinate 48,400 of JAZKEP010000183.1, read as the reverse complement.
GGGACAAAATAAATAACCATACACCACCGGAGATGTAAGCATAATGGTGACCAAAACCGAGATTAATGCTAAAGCGATTTTTGTATTATTGTTTTTCATACTCATTCGGAAGGTTAAATATAGAAATGTGAAAATTTATCTACATGCAGATGATTATGGTCTTACAAAGAAAATTACAGACGACATTCTTGAATGTATAGATGCCGGAGTAATAAACAGTATAAGTATAATGGCTAACGGATACGCTTTCGACTATTCGGTGCAAGAACTTCTAAAGAGAAAAGAAAAAAACATCAATTTAGTACTTCATCTGAACTTGGATCAGGGCTGTGCTCTTGCCGATTCGAAATTACTGACAAATAACAAGGGACAATTAGATAAAGGATTTGAGGGAATTTTTTGGAGAAATTTATTGTTATGTGATTCAGAAAGAAATAAATTACGATCCGAGATTTATAATGAAATGGAACAACAAATCATTAAAGTCTTGCCGCTGTTTGAATCATTAAGAAGGCCCTTGAAGTTAGATGGAGAAAGATGCACACATTTGGTTCCAATAGTTTTTGATTCTATTCTTAAGCTAAGCAAAAAATATCCTACAAAGAGTATCAGAATTGTGCGGGAGTCATGGTTATTCATACTAAGTAGATATCCCCAGTGTTTTTTATCTGCTGGTATTCTCAAGCTTCTGATTTTGCGAATATTTAGCTTTACGGGTAAGTATGAAAACAAATTACGTGATCAAAAAATTAGCTTCTCGGACTATACATTTAGCACGGTTAAGAGCGGTGAATTGACTCAGAGTTTTATCGAACATTTTTTGATTTATATAAGAAACGAAAAAAATTTGGAAGTCGAGGTGGTTTTTCATCCATTTAAGCCCTTGGTGCAAGAGTTATTTCTTTGGACCGACCGATATATTTATAGGAATCACTTTGCTTCAAGCAAAAGGGGTAAGGAGAAGAGTGAGCTTTTAACGCATCAGAAGTATTTTTCTTCTCTCGGTAAGAAACAATATGATAAGGTAAAGGCGCATTTACTATAACTTGATTTGTTCCAAATTAAAACATAACTGTGGATTTCAAAAAGATTAGCATAGCAAAACTTGACCTACCTAAATTCACAGAATTCCAAAAGCGAATATTTTATCCCTTAATTAAAAAGAGCGGATCCAATTCTGCTTCAATTAGAGATGTTGAGTATCTCTGGAAGTACAAAGGTGCTTGGAAAGAAGGGTCTATCTATTTAATTGAGAATGAAAATAAAATTATTGGTTCTAGTGGTATTGTTCCCTATTTAATGGAAGATTATCTTGGAAACCAATTTTGGTGTGTTCAAGTATTTGATAATGCAGTGGATCAAGTGTATCGCAAGAAAAATATCTTTTACGAACTTTATGATAAGACGTATAGAAACGAATATGGATACACGTGTTTTGGCTTCCCTAACGACAATGCTATAGCAACAATATTGAAGTTTAATGGTCACATCAAAGAGGAGCTGAGTTTTTGGGTAAAATACAGATTAAATTTACCTCTTAAAAAGAGTAATTCATGCCTTGAGTTATCATTGATTCAGAATGCTTCGCAAATGCCGGATTTTGCACCCTATATACCAAGTCTGTCTGTAAGAAAAGACAAAAACTACATTCAATGGAGGTACCTCACCCGTCCAAACAGAGTCTACTGGGTATATAAAATCTCTGAAGACAATTTGGAAGGATTTTCGTACGTGATATTAACTACAGTAACTTATCGGGGGATTAAGATTTATCTGGTACTGGATGCTGTTGGTAGTAATGAATATTATTACCAAAACGCAATACGGCTGTTTATGAGTAAAATAGATAAGCGAGGATTATTTGTTGCACTCACTAACGATGAGACACAAATGAAGGCGGCTTGCTTCCTGAAGATACCGCCAAAACTTGCTCCCAAAAGGCATTACTTAGTATACACAGAAAGAGACAATACCCCCTTTCAGCTAAAATCTTTAACTTGGTATTCAAGTATGGGTGATTGGGAGGTGTTTTAAACCACTGTATGAAGGCGGAAGATTTTAAGTATTTTATTCTACTATATCTTGCAGTAATTGTGCTAGAGGCGATTACTTTTCTGATTAAGGAAGGAAAAACTGACAGGATTAAAGATGTGTTGTTAAACATTTCTGCAGGCATGCTTGGCACGGTAATGACTGGTTTAATCATTAAGGCAATTGCAATTCAAGTACTCATTCAGGTTCACAATATAAGTCCTGTCAAACTTGCAGATAATTTTATCTCCTTCTTTTGTTGTCTTTTATTGTTGGATTTTCTGTATTACTGGGCACATAGAATTGGCCATAATACTTCTTTAGGCTGGGCCTCCCATATCGTCCATCATAGCTCTAGAGAATTCAATTTTTCAGTGGGTCTAAGGCAGGGTGTTACCCAACATGTCTTTGGAGTGTTTTATATACCATTAGCTTTTATTGGCTTTTCACCGGAGATTATCTTGGCTGCATATGTAACAAGCGCAGCGTTTCAATTCTTCTCGCATAATAACTACATCAAAAAAATGCCAGCTTGGATTGAGTATTTGTTTGTTACTCCGTCTCATCATCGGGTACATCATCATAGTGGTAGAGCTGCTTATGGCAAAAACTATGGAGGTATTTTAATTCTTTGGGACAGAATTTTTGGAACTTTTGTAAATGAGGACAAAATATTTAGTAAGGAATATGGAGTTGTTAATCATCCCCATACTTTTAATATTATCACTATCAATTTTTATTATTTCAATCTGCTCTACAGACAATTGAAAATGCGTAAGAGTCTGTTCGGGAAAGTCAAAAAATTAGTTGAAAACCCTACTTAATTTCGCGTGGTTGTCGGGAGGAGTGTGCTGATGGTGTAAAATCCCGGAGCATTATATGTGCTTTGCGTATATTGCCCCCGTTCTACTTCTTCAAACTTTCTAGGACTTTTGCCGGGGCGCTGAATAACCACCCAATTATTTTTTCCGTCTAAACTTGTTTCCGGTTTTTGCTTAACAATTTTATCTGAGAACTGTTTGTGAAATTGATTTCTAATAAAAGGAATTAAAGCTGGGTCACTTACTTTCATAATACGTAGTGCCTCAGCAGTATCACCTTGTTCAAAAACAGAACAAAAAAACTTACTGGGACATCCTAATGATTTTAATCTGGTTTTTATACCATATATAAATTCTACATGTAATAAAGGATCAGCTTGAATATAAAGCGGTGTATTTGTGCAAATTTTTGCCAAATTATCAGTCAATGCAATAGCTGCGTCATTCTCCGAGGAGTAATTCGCAGCATAAGAATAGCTAAGCTTTCCCTGAGTTATTATTACAGAAATTATAGCTACTAGCAGGATTGTAGCTGGCAATTTTTTCTGATGTTTAAAAAGAAGATCTATTTGATTTATGACTGCAAACCCAATGGTTACGATTGCAGGGTACAAATAAATATTAGATAATATTATTCGCAGATAAAGCAACTTGTGTACAACTAATAGTGCCAATGCTATTGCGATGTTATATAACAGAAACTTGCGAAACGGAAGGTAAAGGCAACTGGCTCCAGTAGTTAAAGCAAAAAGAAGTATGTAGGGTTGGAAGTATGACCCTTGGAAAATGAAGGTCTGCCAAATACGAGGATAGTTTACAACGTAATTTTGTGTTGTAAACATTCCAAATTGAAGTTCTAAAACATCCTTAAATGAAATTGTGCTGCCCGCATATTTCATTGCATCGGGATCCATAATAAATAAGCGGATACAGATTATATATAGGCCAATGCATCCTGCTGCTAATAAAGAAAGTGACCAGAATTTCCCCCAATTTGGCTTTTCCTTCAGAGTATTCCTTAAGTACAGTAGCGGAAAAAATCCATAACAGAATATAAATGATTCTTTATTTAAAGCAGCTAGTAGAATCAACAAACCACCAGCTAAGAGGAAATTTATTTTTCTCAGATTTAGGCCACATAGGAAACAAAGGATGCCGACATTTAAGAAGAGCATCGCAAAATTTTCCCCGTTAGCTAATCGCCAACCTATATTAGATTGAGTGCCTATAAATACTAATAGCGAGGACATTAGCGAAAGAAGAGGAGAAAAACCAATTAGGCTGGCCCAACAAAAAAGTAAAAGTGTATTAATTACAAATACAGTATAGAAAAAATGATGATGCCATTGAATATTGTCACCGAAAAGAGCGCAAGCCCCTATCCGATACACTACAAAAAATGGCCTGAATCTTCCTCTTGTTTCATATTGTATTTGTTCGGTAAACGCCTCAAGAACTCCTGCATTTTTAATTTTTTCGGTTGTAATCAATATCTCCTGATCTTCGAATAAACTATAGCGACATTGATAAAGCCCCGAGTTAAAATAATAGCCTGTATGTAAAGCCAGAAGCAGCAGTAGGCAAAGTGTTTTCTGGTGACTTTCTGAAATCCCAAGAAAAAAAGATTTAAAGCGCTGTAGTAATTCATTCAAGGCGAAGGTCACTTTGATTGTTGGTTTGACAATTCAGTAGTAAGGCTCTTGGATTCGTGTCTGCAAAATATTTTCTATGGAATTTCATTATTTCCTCAAAGGCTTGATGACAAAAATTGTCGCAAATATGGCCATTATGAATAAAACGAATGTGTTAACTACAGTAACGAGTTTACTCAGATACAAATGTTCGGAAGTAAGTCCGGGAGTAATTAGTTCGTTTACTTTTACTATTCCCCAAAATGCCCAAGGTTGTCTTCCCAACTCTGCAACATACCAGCCACATAAAATACTTATTAATGCGGTACCTAACATAAATAGGTGTAGATAAATAGATGGATTCTTCAAGAACAATGCTAACACAACCGAAACGGATAGCATGAGCCATCCCCAAAGCATAACATGGTAACTTGTAAATATGCTTTCCCCATAATTATTATAGGGTTCGGTTCCTATATTTTGGTCCAGTCCTTCATATAGTTTCGCTGGCATAAGATATCTCATTCCGTTTTTAATGGACCAACCTTGTATATTCTTCTCCTTATCCGGCAAACAGAACAAACATATATTTGATTTTGTTGAAGTATCTTTTATTCCCTCCATCATTAAAAAGGTATGTACTCTCTTTTCTGCAATCACTAACACTTTAAAGTGGCCTGATATACCTGTAATTACAATAAACAGCAACACTGTTTTTAGCATAAACCGGTGGTAGGATAAATATTCAGGCAACATCCTTTTGCGGTCAATGGCTACTGTTAATCCAATCATGATACCTGCTTTTATAGTGGCAGAACCGATTATGTGAAGTAACCTTAGAAGATTATACCTTGAAAACACGAGTGGGCTGAGCCCTGAATCTAATTGGAGGTAACCATTGGAATAGCTGATGCCTTCGGGGAGTTGCATTAGAGTATTAAGGGTAATTGCCCACAAATTGGTAGTAATTGCTGAAATAAAAAGAAACAAATTGAGGCTCAAGAACGCCTTGTCATTGATCCATAGCTTCCGCTTAAAACAAACAATCAGAATAATGCCAGTAAGAAAAAATCCCAGCATGGGAATGTCGGTAATCCAAGGTCGCTTGTAAAATTCTGTTAGTATTTCATCCACCCCCAACCAGTTATGCCGGTACTCCAATTCATACACAAGGGCGGAAGTAGCAGCTAATATCCAAGACACTAAAAATAACTGCAAATATTTCTCACGGATCTCTTCGCTGTTATTTTTATATATCAGATTAACGACACTTAGTATAACACCTATGGTTGATAATCCTATAGGCACATCCGCAAACAGATAATGTACGGTTAAGTGAAAGCCATAAAGAGCCCGAGCGGTTAGTGCAATTTGTTCTGTCTCCATAAGGCTTTTAAAAACAATAAAATCACAGTGATGCTCAGCAACAGTTTAATGCTAAGTGTGTAGGCATAGAGATTGAGTGGTTTTTTGAAAAAGGCAATGTTAATGACTACTACAAATACCACCACCACCCATACAAATTCTACCACCAATTTCCCGAATACATTTTCTGATTTGTTTGGCATTTTGAAATCAAAAATAAGAATTACACAATGGTTTCTATCGGGGGTTTATTCCACGCTTTTTAAGTACGCAAATATTGACCTCACTTCTTTATCACTGAGTAAGTAAAATGGGAACATTGGGTCTCGGATAGTAGTTCCATCCGGTTTAATTCCATTTTTTATTGTACGCTTAAATTCTTCTTCACTCCATTTACCGATTCCTTCAAGTGTATCTCCAGAGATGTTGGGGGTATAAATTTTTTCACGATCCTCATTTACATGCGGGTTACCACCTTTAAAAAATCCCCAACTTTTTTCGGGTTGATTGTAGTTATTAGTAACGGTATTTAGGCTGTGACATTCATAACAACTGAACTTCGCGGTAGCCAAGTATTTTCCGAAGGCTATTTGGTTATTAGTATCAGGTGAGGAGACAGTTTTATCTTCTAATATGGGTGGCTGAAGAGCAGTATGTAAAAGAAGTTTTGTAAGAAACGAAAACCGGGGTTTGGGATTTAGAAGATATGTTTTTCGCACCAAAGTATCATCACTTTTTAAAAACGCGATTATGCTTATTATATCTTCTTCACTGAGATTAGGATATTTAGGCATGTCAAACACATAATCACCGTCTGGTTTGATGCCGGTTTTCAAAAAATAGTATAACTGCGAAGCATTCCATTTTCCGATCCCTGTGGCTGAGTCTTGAGTAATATTCCCTGAATTGAAATCGCCCAATCGTCTTGGATTACCATGCTGTTTTCCGGCAAGTGTTCCGGTTTGACTATTTAAGTGACAATGAATACAAATGCTAAGGACTATGCGTTTGCCTTCGGCTTTATGTAAAGCGGTAAACTCTTCGGAAACTATAGGTGATTTTATTTTATAACGAGGTAAGGGAGAATAATTGACCCATACGGCAGCCACCGAAATAATAAGTAGTATACATGCAAAAGATAATTTTAACCTCATGGAGTATAGTTAGGAGAGGGATATGAACAAGTTCCTTTAATCCTAATGGCAATATTATTTAACCGCACTTAAATGTACGGAGTAGGATCTGTTCTTGCCAGGACATTCAAGTTTAGATTTACGGGTGCTTAATTTCCGAATCAATGTTACAGTTTCAATGTCTTTTTCCTGAAAAAATAAAGTATCCGCTTTTACAGATAGCCTCCATTTTTTTGGCTCTTCATTTCCAATTTGCATTGTATGATCTGAGTTAAACAGTATGGTTTTTTGTGCCATAAAATTTTTTCGAAGATCCTCCTTATCTTTCACCGGAATATCGCCATCGAAAGTTATATTGACAATTTGCCACTTATTGCAAATTACTTTTTCGGGTGCTTTACATCCGCTCAATAGTAAACCCAATAGGCATGCACTCAACATATATTTCATAGGAATGTTTTGGTGCAAATAAATCATTATTCGAAGAGTATTGCAATGTGAGCTGTACTATTAATCAGTAAGAGGATGTGTGGATTACAGTCTTTTTGTAATAAAGTTTGGTAAGGAGATATCTGTTTTTAACGGATTAGTCATAAAGACTCCACCTCCGGCTAAAATTATTATAACGTGAAACAGGAAATGGAGAGTGCCTGCCACTACAGCGATCTCGTTACCTATCCCCATTTGCTGCAACACGAAAACCAATGTTGATTCATACAATCCGAGCCCTTGGAAGAAGGGAATACATAGCAGCAACGAAATAAAAGATACTTTGGCCCCTAACGAATGAACAAGCAACCATATACAAAAAGCCCCTGCTAATCCGAACGTAATTGTTCCTAGCAAACCGTATAAACGGTACCGAAGTTCTATTTTTTGAACCATGCTTAGTTTTAGATTTTCGAAAAAGGAATGATTCAATTCGGTAAATCTCTCAATTAGCGCTAACATAAAAGCGATAATTTTTCGGTAGTTGAGAGCAAAGAGAAATAGCGGAATAAAACCGATAACGATTCCTATATAGCTGATTTTGATGTGTTTGAATAAAATAGCTGCCATCAGCCAACCGGTGAAAGGAAGCAGCATTAGTATAAATAATACACCCATGACACGGTCGAATAATGTAACCGCTACACTGTTAGCAACATTCACCGACTGTCCGCGTAGTTTTATAATCCTCAGAGCATCTTCGGAGTCGGGAATAGGCAATAACATTTCAAGAAAAGCAATTTCAAACTGTGTTTTTACAAAAAACAAAACAGGATAATGAAGGCCGTGAGCGAGTGCAGCGTTGTACCATCTTAGACCTTGCAAGGTATATTTCAAACTGTAGAGGAAAAAAGCCAGTAGCAACAACCACCAATCCACATGCTGTAAGGCAACTTGTATCTGCTGAAAACGTACTTCACGGAACAAAAAATAGAGCAACGGGAAAAATAATAATACCCTAAGCCAATTTAGTATAGACTTCATCCCAGTAATAATAATGAATGCTTTTGTACCAACAAGGCATCTAAAACTAGACTAAAATGAGGTATATGTTTTGTATTCCTCCGTAATTCTATAAATTTCCAGGAGCAAAGAACTTAATACACTAGGGCATAATTTTTTAAGATTCGATGTGACTATATTTCTGTGAAATTTTCTCAACGCTTGATTTCAATACATACAATCTAATATCTTGGAGAGAGTATGCTGTGGTGATACAACTGTCAATAACAGAGCCCTAAAAGAGATTATATGGAGGCGGCACGGGATTTATCAGTAAAAAGTCTAATGTTTTTGCCTTAAGGAAAGTCGAAGATATGAGGAACGTTAGTAAAAACACAGAGCAGTAGTTCAGTTACTTTCAGCGTAAAGAATCAGCAGCTCTTGACTAATAATTTAGTTTGCAGTTTCAAAACCTTTTATTGCCTCCACCAATACATCCACCCCACGCTCAGGCATAGCATTGTAGATAGAAGCGCGAAAACCACCCACGGTACGGTATCCTTTAATACCAACCACATTTTGTTCGGCTGTAAAGGCAAGGAATTTATCTTCCAAAGTTTTTTCTTTCATTTTAAAACATACGTTCATTAGTGAACGATCTTCCTTTGCCACCATTCCTTCAAATAAATTGCTTGCATCAATCGCATCGTATAGGGTCTTCGCATTGCGAATGTTTTTCTCTTCCAATGCTTTCAACCCATTCTTCTTAATCCATTTTAATGTTAGATAGGAAACATATACGGCAAAGACCGAAGGAGTATTATGCATGCTCTGTTTATCTATATGAACCCGATAGTCAAGCATCTTTGGAGTTTTCCGTTTAGTCGTTCCTAGAATATTTTTGTTCACAACTACTAAAGTAGTTCCCGCACATCCGAAATTCTTTTGTGCTCCCGCATAAATCAAATCGAAACGATTGAAGTCAAGCTTGCGAGAAAAAATATCACTGCTCATATCAGCAACCAATGGAATTGAAGACGGCAAAGCTGTTAGATAATCTGTCATCAACTGTGTTCCGTAAACAGTATTGTTAGTAGTCAGATGGAGATACTTTGTAGATAAGGGAAAATCCAGATTTTTAGGAACATGCGTGTATCCCCCTTCACGGGACGATCCGGCTATATGAATCTTCCCGAAATTTTTTGCTTCCTCTATCGCATTGTGCGCCCATTGACCCGTATCAATGTATGCAGCTGTTTCATCTTCGTTCAACAAATTCATTGGCACCATAAAAAACTGCGAAGAGCCCCCTCCTTGTAAAAACATAACTTCCCTATCGCTATTCAGCTGCATCAGCTCTTTTACTAATGCTATAGCTTCGTCCATCACTTTTACAAATTCTTTGCTGCGGTGCGAGATTTCAAGAATACTCAAGCCGGTACCTGCAAAATCTCTTATTCCATCCTGCGCCTGAAGCATTACTTCCTCTGGTAAAATAGCAGGCCCACTGTAGAAATTTATTTTCTTCATACTGCAAACATAAAAACAGCAAATTATTTTACTCTTCTTATTTTAAAACATTACATAATCCATTTGTATGAATACAGAAACCGGCCGAATTCAGAAGTTATTAAAACGAAACTGGGAAGGGCCCATGTGGCATGGCGGAGATTTAAAAGAGATTCTTGAAGGTATTACATGGGAGAAAGCTTTTCAAAAATCCGGCAATAGTTCGCATAATGTTTATGAGTTAGTGAAACACATGTGCTGCTGGCGTAAATTTGTAATCGAGCATTTAAAGGGGAACACTTCCTATTCGGTTGAGTTAAATTCCGAAACCGATTGGATAGTACAGTATGAACAAAGCGAGGTAAGCTGGAAAAGGGCATTGGAAGAATTAGAAGCTAATCAAACTGAGTTAGGGAAGGCTTTTGAAAATTTTCCTGAAGAAAAACTTGATGAACTGGTTCCGGGTAAGAAATTTAATTGGTATGTGATAATTCATGGTTGCGTTCATCACGATATCTACCACTCTGCACAAATAAGCATTCTGAAGAAGTAAAATACAGATAGACTTCATTCGTCAAACTCTGAAATCGTAGCTTCGAACTAAAACTTTTTACCTTTATCCAAAATCAAAATCTTATCCTATGAAAAATATGTTTAGACTTTTTATCGGCTTAGTAATTGCCTCTTCCCTTTCAAGCTGCAGTTATAATACATTGGTAGAGAAACGGGAAGCGGTAACTGCACAATGGGCGAATGTTGAAGCAGCCTATCAGCGGAGAGCAGATTTAATCCCTAACTTAGTTGAAACAGTAAAAGCCGGAGGTAAATATGAGCAGGAAACATTACAAAAAGTGGTAGAAGCTCGTGCATCAGCTACCAGTATTAAGTTAGATCCCAGTAACCTTTCAGATGAAGACATAGCAAGATATCAAGCAGCGCAAAGTCAGTTGAGCGGAAGTTTATCGCGTTTACTCGCTACTGTTGAAGCATATCCTGAACTTCAGGCCGTGCAGGGATATTCGGAGCTTCGCGTTGAACTGGCGAGCACTGAGGATAAAATTGCTTTTGAGCGCAAAAAATTCAACGACCTAGTAAATTCTTATAACGCGAACATCTCAACTTTTCCGGCTTTGATTACTGCTAAAATGTTTGGTTTTACTCCGAAAGGTTATTTCAAGGCAGATATAGGAACAGAGAAAGTTCCAACCGTAAAATTCTGATGATGTTAAGTATAGTGGCGATTGCCATTCACTGATAGTCATTAATAACCAGCTAATGCTTTCTAAAAAATCTTTTTTTACCGATACCGAAAAGAAAGCGATTGTGCAGGCAATCGCTGATGCCGAAGCAATGACATCCGGAGAAATTCGACTCCATACAGAAGGAAAATGCAGAACAGAAAATGTGCTCAACAGGGCGACGGAGATTTTTTTTCAGTTAAAGATGAATGAAACAGTGGATTTAAACGGAGTGCTGATATATATAGCACAGGACGACCACAAGTTTGCAATTATCGGTGATAAAGGAATAAATGAAGTGGTACCCGCTAATTTCTGGGATGGAATTAAGGAAGTGATGCATGGACATTTCATGCGAGGTGAATTTTATGACGGGGTTGTTTTCGCTATCCGCGAAACCGGGTTTCATCTAAAGCAGTATTTCCCTTTGAAGGATAACGACAAAAATGAGTTGACAAATGAAATCAGTGAGGGATAAGAGGGGTGAGCTCAAATATAAGATGACGTTTATTCTTTCCTGCGTGCTGGTTTTTGGCTCTTGGATCATAGCCGTTGGACAAACTTTTCCGGAGCAAGCTAATCCACCACGTTTAGTAAATGATTTTGCCGGTATCCTTTCTTCATCAGAAAGACAAAGCCTCGAAAACAAGCTGGTAGCGTATGACGATTCTACTTCTACACAGATTGCTATTGTAACTGTTGAAAGTTTACAAGGTGCTGAAGTAGGGAGTTATGCCGCTGAGTTAGGAGAAAAATGGGGGGTAGGCTCAAAGGAAAACCATAACGGGGTAATGATTTTAATGGCGAAGCAGGAACGCAAAGTAACTATACGAACCGGTTATGGTGTAGAGGAAAAACTCGGTTCAATCCTCAGTGACCGCATTATTAAAAATAAACTGATTCCGAATTTTAAGCAGGGTAATTTCTATAGTGGCTTTAATGAAGCTACCGATGAAATAATGGCCCGTTTATCGGGAATGTATGTGAATGATAAGGAAAATGACAAGAAAAAAATTCCATTTTGGGTTATTCTGCTCATCATCTTTATAATATTTTTTATTCTACCAATGTTTTTCAGAAACAGAGGTGGTACCACTTACAGCAGAAGGGGTTTAAATAGTTGGGGTGGCGGTCCTGTAATTTGGGGTGGTGGCGGTGGCGGCTTTGGCGGTGGCAGTGGTGGTGGAGGATTTGGAGGGTTTGGTGGTGGTGGTTTTAGCGGTGGCGGCTCAAGCGGCAGTTGGTAGATAAAATACATTCCTAATTCAAATTTCGAAATCCCAAAAGCAAATGAATTCGCTTATTTACAAATCACATCCCTGGCATGGTATAGATCCGGGAGAAAATTTCCCTAAGGTGTTAACGGCATTTATTGAGATTGTTCCTGCCGATACTGTAAAGTACGAAATTGACAAACAAAGCGGTTGGTTGAAAGTAGATCGAGCTCAACTTTACTCTAACGTAGTTCCAGCTCTTTATGGTTTTATTCCCCAAACTTTGTGTGATACAGAAGTTGGGAAATTTTGTATGGAGAAAACAGGAAAGCAAAATATTCAGGGCGATCAGGACCCGATGGACATTCTTGTGCTGGAAGAAAAAAATATTCGCAACGGAGGAATTCTCGTTCAGGCAATTCCTATTGGCGGCTTTAGGATGATTGATAGAAATGAGGCTGATGATAAAATTATTGCTGTGATGAAGGACGATGCGGTATATGGCAAGTACACTGATTTGAGCGAACTGAATGAATCTATCGTTAACCGTCTGAAGCACTATTTTCTTACCTATAAAGATTTGCCGGGCTCTACCGATAAGAGAAAAATAGAAATTGCCTCCGCTTACGGACGCGAAGAGGCTTTAGAAGTAATTCGAAGAAGTGCCGTTGACTATGAAAATCGTTTTCATACTTCATGAAAAATAAACTGATTGCAATTATCGCGATCATAGCAACGGTTCTTACAGGTGCATTTTTTTACAACAAATACCGCGTAGCACCCAAGTTAAAATTCGAGTCTATTCCCCTTACTGATTTAAGCGGTAAGGCGGTAAGTATAGATGCCTTCAAAGGCAAGAAACTGTTTGTCAATTTTTTTGCTACCTGGTGCGGCCCTTGTTTACAGGAGTTTCCCTCGCTGATAAATTTAGAGGCAAATCTTGAAAAGGAAAATTTTCAGTTTCTTTTTATCTCGGATGAGCCAATCTCGCGGCTACAGACTTTTCATGAACAAAGCGGAATACCAATGGTGATTTTACGCTCCGGAAAAAAACTAAGCGAGTATGGAATATTTACCATCCCCACCAGCTATGTGCTAAACGCTGAAAGAGAAATTGTTTTTACAAAAGTTGGAGTAGCCGATTGGACAAGCTCGGATATGTTAGATCAACTTAAGGCAGTCGCAAACTGAATTTTGATCAGTAATCAATCACTTATCTCACGGATAAGTTAATACCCTTCCAGCCCGTATAAACAGAGAAGATAAGAACCAATAATAAAAAGAGAAAAAGCGGACTTATTGATTGAAGTTTGGGATATCTAATAATATCGTCCTTAGAAATTTCTATATAGCTCAAAGAAATCCATCCTACCATCAAACCTGCCGCAATGGTCATGATATATATGACATGAGCAAAAATATTCATAGGGAATGTGAGTGTTGTAGTTATACCCGTTCCCAAAATAAAAGGTACAATTACGGTTTCCACATAATACCTTTTCTTTCTGCGTTCGGTATTCACTTTTGAATAAGAAAAAGCCAATAGCTGGAAAGGTTTTGCATAGTTTACTGCAAAAAGAGCAAACAAGAACAAGAAAGGGATATTCAATAAGTATATGACTGGAACTGGGATATACCACCATGCATATATCACGGCAAAGTTTTGGTAAAAAGGTGATTGATATTCACCGGCACCAAGCGAAGCGATTAAACTTTGAGAGGCAAAAATGGAGGTGCCAATTATAAATCCCCATAGAAAAAAAACATTGAGCAGCGTTTTTACACCTTTAAGTTTATGAAAAGAAATGAAAGACATTAGCCCAAAGACTAAGCTGAAAAAGGACCCTGAAGAGTAAAGAAAAGTGACGCTCAACCTTGTCCAATCCCGATCATTAAGAATGTACTTAATGCCATAGTAGTAGACGAATGAGTCGAATCCGAATACTTTGCCCGCCATACCCATGATAATCCAATACAGATACGTGATAACTATGTAAGCCAAGGAAAAACAAACCGTGGAGTTAATAATTCTGGATAACCGACTATGCCACTTTTCGCTGCTGCTATGTCCTCTCATGATCTATACTTTTAATTGCGGGCCTTTCAAATATAGAATTTGCAAGTATAAGACATGAGGGTCTGAGTCTCAGAAAACAGATTTTGAGGGACGATACTTTGCCTTTTCAAAAATTGTTTTACCGTCATACCTCACGACCAAATCATGCAAAGAAATTTTATTGCCTGACTCCTTCATGAACTTTCTTACTACCTGTAATCCTATCCAGTTTCCAATAGTGCCCGGAGATTCCGCGGGCATTCCTGAAGTTGTAGGGCCCTCATCTAAATATCGTTTTTGATCCATGAAGTTGCTTTTATAAAGAAGATCCTTGTCATTCATGAACTTCCAGATTTCATATTCGCTCTTTTCACACCAATCTGTTTGTTTTTGAGTAAAGCCTAAAATCAGGCTATCGGGAGCATCCGGTAAAACGTACGAGAGGAAGTACAATTTTTTACCCTGATCCACAATGGCCTCTATCAAATTCTTTTGCCGTGAAAGCTCTTCATTACTGAAGTAGGAGTTGTAGAGCACTTCCATAGAGTTTCTGGCAATGTAGTCGCTACTCATTTTGTGTTGTACATATTCATAAACTCCCGCACTATCATAATCGGGGTTATTGCCACCCAGATACAAGTCGAGGCCGATTCCTAAAATATCTTTATCATAGGTAAATGCACCCAGCGAAAACCCTGAGTTTACAGTAATCACCTGCGGGATAGTAGCTTCGGGAAAATGGTATTTAAAATACTTGAATGACTGTGTAAGTTCTTCTTCCAACCCTTTTGTGTCAGCAAAGTGAAGGTTAATAGAATCCTGCAAACGTTGTATATATCCATCGGTAACAAATCTTTTTACAGCCTCTTCTTCAATATTGGCTGTGTCACCTGCCTGTCTGGGGCCGACTATAAACTGATCTACATAAAAATTATAGAATGCACCATATTTCTTCTTCATTAACTCCTGATGCTCCTTAAAGTTATTCTCCTTCAACAAAAACAGGTCCTGATCAAAGCGTAATAAATGAACATCTGCTTTTATATTCGAGACATCGGGTTTTTCTCTACTTTTGTTTTTATTGCATCCGTTACAACTTGTCAGCGAAATCAGAATAAGTGAAATAGCAATACAACTGATGTTTTTCATATTGTGCGAAAATGCGAAAATTGAATTCAAAATAATCCAACACCATGATTAAACGACTTCTTCCCCTGTTATTTCTCCTTGCAATTGGCAGTAAAGGTTTTGCCCTAAACGACAGAGTTCGTTTAGGCCTGCAGTTTTCACCCGGTGTTGCATGGTCAAAACCGTTTGGAAAAGATTTGGAGAAAGGTAAGCCACGCTTTGGTGCCAGCTACGGTTTTATAGTGGAGTATTGGTTCGCTAAAAACTACGGTTTAGCTTCCGGCATTAACGGGGCATTTGATGGATTTAATATTAAAGGAAGAGAACTATTTGAAAATGTAAATGGTATTAAAGTGAGGTCAATAAATGAGAAGTACCTTTTCCATTATGTTGAGGTTCCGGCTTACTTAAAATTAAAAACCAACGACATTAAGGAAGGAAAATTTTCTGTTTGGGGGCAAGTGGGGTTCACCATTAACCTAACCGTTAGTGCCCGCGCTAACTTTAGCGATTCTATTCCCACCTTTTATGGAACCAAAGTTCTGATTGAAAAAGAGAACATTCTGAAAAGGAAGAATGAAGTGAACAATGCCATTCCCGATTTTTGGGCAAACTTCTTTGATATTCGAATTGGAGCCGGTGCAGGGTTTGAATATCGCTTTGACAAACGGACATCCTTAGTGGCGGGATTATTTTACCATAACGGGTTTATCAATAATCTGTTTGACCACGATGCCAAGAAAGAACCCAACGTTATGCGCATGATGAGTTTAAGAATGGGTATTTTGTTTTAGTGATATTTGCCGCATGAAAATCGTTCTGGCCCAACTTAACTACCACGTTGGGAATTTTTCTTCCAATACTCAAAAGATTATTTCTGCTATTCAAGAGGCGGAGAAACAAAGCGCTGACCTGATTGTTTTCAGCGAGCAGAGTATTTGCGGGTATCCGGCCCGCGACTTTCTGGAGTTTGAAGATTTTCTTACACAATGCAATAATGCCATTACCGAAATTGCAACGCACACTACTCAAGTAGCAGTGCTGGTGGGCTGTCCGCGAAAGAATGCGGTGAAAGAGGGAAAAGATTTATTCAACTCGGCTTTCTTTATTCACGAAGGCGAGGTGAAGCAGATAATTGACAAAACCCTTTTGCCTACCTACGACATCTTTGATGAGTACCGGTACTTTGAACCCAATAAGAAATTTGAAATCATCCACTTCAAGGGTAAAAAGTTAGCGGTTACTATTTGCGAGGACATCTGGAACGTAGGTAACGATAATCCGCTTTACACCATTTGCCCGATGGATGAGTTGATAAAGCACTCGCCCGATTTGATGATTAACCTTTCTGCTTCGCCATTTAGTTATGTGCAGCATGAGGAGCGGCTTAAAGTGATTCGCGCGAATGTAGAACGCTATAAAATTCCGATGGTGTACGTAAACCAGGTGGGCGCGCAAACCGAATTGATATTTGATGGAGGAAGTGTGGTGATGAATGAGAAGGGAGAAGTGGTGGAGCAGCTTCCTTTCTTTACAGAAACGGTTGCAAGTTACAAGTTGCAGGTTGCAGGTTCTGCATCATCCGTCATCTGTCATCCGTCATCCGCCATCTGTTTCATACATGACGCGCTCATCCTTGGCATTCGCGATTACTTTGCTAAACTTGGTTTTAAGAAAGCTATTCTCGGTTTAAGCGGAGGCATTGACTCGGCCCTTGTTTTATACCTGGCCAGCCAGGCTTTGGGAAAGGAAAATGTAATGTCCCTTCTTCTTCCTTCGGGTTTTTCTACCAGCCATTCTTTGGATGATGCCAAACAGCTTTGCCAAAACCTGGCAACGAAGTTTGAAACCATTCCTATTGAAAATAATTACCAGGCATTTATCGAAACGCTTAAGCCTTTCTTCAAAGACCTGCCTTTTAATGTGGCGGAAGAGAATTTGCAGGCGCGAGTGCGCGGAGTATTGCTAATGGCTTTCAGTAATAAGTTTGGTTACATTCTTTTGAACACCACCAATAAAAGCGAAGCCGCTGTCGGCTACGGAACTTTGTATGGCGATATGTGTGGCGGGCTGGCGGTGCTGGGCGATGTTTACAAAACACAGGTATACGAGTTGGCCAATTACATTAACAGGAACGAAGAAATAATTCCTGGAAACATAATTGCCAAACCACCTTCGGCTGAGTTGCGGCATAATCAAAAGGATTCTGATTCGCTTCCAGAGTATGATATTCTCGACAAGATTCTTTTTCAGTATATCGAAAAACGACAAGGGCCTAAGGAGCTTATGGCAATGGGTTTTGAAAAGCCTTTAGTTGACCGCGTGCTCAAACTGGTAAACGGCAGCGAATGGAAACGCGCTCAAACTCCACCTATTCTCCGCGTGTCGCCAAAGGCCTTTGGTATGGGAAGACGGATGAATATTGAAGGGAAATACTTAGGCTAAGATTTGTCATTCCGAGTTTTGGCTTTGCAAAACGAGGAATCTTGTATTTCGTATTATTCCAATACAAGATGCTTCATTCCGCAAAACCTCCATTCAGCATGACACCCCTTTTGAGATAGCTTCTCATTCCCAACAATAATTACATTTGCCGCTCGTTTTAAAGCCAATTTTTTGAATATGAAGAAATTACTCATTGCCTTTTTGTTGTTGAGCACCGGTGTAGCCTTTGCTTCGGAGGTTGATTCGGTAAAGACAGAGAAGAAGAAAAGGGAAATGACAGCTGAGGAGATTGCTGAGAAAGCTGCCCGTCAGAAAAGAAGAGCCGAAATAGAAAAGAAGTATCAGAAGTTTTCGAAAGACCGCTTTGCTGTTGATTTTATGGGCACCAACTGGATTTACAAAAGCACTGACCCGGGCATGAACGGCCTGAAAACAAAATGGTATTCGCGCGGCATTAATATTTATTTCTACTGGGATTTCAGGTTTAAGAAATCCCGCGTCAGCTTTGCGCCCGGCATTGGTTATAGCTGCTCGAATATTTACAGCCGCCACGGTTTGGTGGAGGATTCTGCCGGCAGTCACTTTGAGCCGCTGGCTAACCCGAGCGATTATAAGGTGAACAAAGTGACCTTGCAATATTTCGATATTCCGCTGGAGCTTAGAATAAGAACCAACCCCGATAAGTTTAATAACTGCTTTAAGTTTGCTATAGGTTTCAAGGGCGGTATTCGCTTGGATGCGCATACTAAAACCAAAACCAAAATAAACAACGAGGTGAAAGTGAACGTGGAGCGCAGATATCCTGATTTCAGCCTTTGGAGAATGGGCCCTACTTTCCGCTTTGGCTACAGCAGCTTTAATATTACTGCTTACTACGGTGTTCTCGGAGTTTTCAAAAAAGACTTTGGCCCTAAAGCCAACGAGTTTGCGGTGGGTATTTCTTTCAACGGGTTGTAAATACTCCCATTCTCGAATTCTCAAATTATCTCATTCCTTCTTCTTCCCCGGCCTGCCTACTCCTTTGGCAGTACCTATTATTACTTCAAAGCCAAACAAGCATAATTCTTTCGGCACATAGGCAAACTTTGCCAGCAGCAATCCTTTTATTCGGTTCAGATGATGATAAAGATGCGTATCGGAGTCAATGGTTTGTCCTACACCAATACCCAGCAGTTGCTTTGCCTCATGCATCTTAGCTTCGGCTGTGGCCCGGGCTTCAATGCTTTCTCTGCGCAATGTCTCTGCCTGAAGCACCTTTGCTTTAAAGTCTGCCATATCCATAAAGGAGGGATCGCTTAAAGGGCTGGAGGCTCCCTGGTTTTCGTGCTCGGCTACCACACTTTTCATCAGCTCGATAAACTTATCAATCTTGTTCGGGAATAAGGGAATGCGGATGGTGCGCTTTGCCATTGGGCTTGAGTTTAAGTGGCTAATATAGATTCTTTATTCAAATATTCTACTATTTTTTATGTATATTCACTAAGAATTTATGAATTTACTAATATCTATTTTAAACATAGTAGCTTTGTTTTTAAAAATACTAAATCAGTAAACAAATATGATAGTCTTATTTTCACAATTTAGTATATGTAATTCAGAAATAAGTCAGATATTTTTGAATTAAATACAGATATATTCGTATTTTAGTTACTAATCGGTTAGTATTTATAAATCTCTGAAGGATGTAAGTGCTTGTTCATAGCTCAAAAAACATCCCTTTTGATTGCTTTTTGAGTATTTCAGTATTAAAACAGGAGTTTTATAGCTATGGATAAAGCCTTACTAGCATAATGTCATTAGCGCAGGTTTCGGCCGAAGGCTATGAATGAAAACACCGCGACATTGGACAATGCTTCTATCATCTTCTACCCAAAAAGATATAAACATAAGCAGAAAAATACATCTTCGCATTAAATTTGCGAGTATAACATGGAATTAGCCGAAAAACTCGAAATGCTGCACAAAAAAATGATTGAAGAAGTGCAGGATTATGCCATTATCCTGATGGACGCTGACGGCACCATTCTTACCTGGAACAAAGGCGCAGAAGCAATTAAGGGTTATAAGGCAGAAGAGATAATAGGTCAGAACTTCCGTATTTTTTATTTGCCGCGCGACCGGCAGGAGAACCTGCCCGAGCAGCTGATTGCGCTGGCTATTAAAGAAGGACGTGCCCGCCACATTGGTCAAAGAGTGCGCAAAGGTGGTAAGCTATTCTGGGGAAGTATTCTAATTACCGCCCTGCATAACGATGACGGTGAAGTGATTGGTTTTACCAAGCTCACCAAGGAGCTGGGCGACCACGAAATACTTTAAAGAGAAGCCTTTATAAAGGAACCGCCCTTCCTTCAAATTCCCAAATTACTTTACCGCACCCGCTTCAAATCAATCTTGCTGGAAGCCTTAATACGGATAGGAACCGTTTCTTCTTCCACGTTGGTTAGCTCAAGGCCAAAGTCTTCGGCTGTAGAAAGGGAGATACTTTTTATAAAGCGGTAGCCTTTTACAATAAACTGCTCCAGCGGGGTAAGGGCATCGTCAATGGCCACGCGGCTGTTGAGCAGAATAAACTTAAAGTCGGCAGGCATATTGTATTTGCGCAGCGAAGGATAGTGCGACAGCTCATCTACCTCACCGCTCTTTACCATCTCCTCCACAATTTTGTTGAACATCAGGTTTACTTTATGGTCTACCTTAAACCCGAAGTTAACGCGCACAAAGAAAATCCTCCGTGGCACCACAGCCTCCACCGCATAACTGGCACCAAAAGGCTCGTTGGTAATATCAACATGCACAAACCAGTAAATATCAGCGCGCTTAGGCCGCTTACGGAAAATAGAATAGATAATGTTTGAATCGATATGGCTTTTATCGTTCGCCATAGCCAGGTAAACCAGGTTGTTCGTTTCCTTCGGAATAGTTTCGTCATGCATCAGCTCCTTGAGCGGGGCGATGTAATCTTTAATCTCTACAAACTCAATGTGCTTTTTACGCATAATGCGCGCCTGGTAAATAATCCACATGCCAAAGAAAAGTGCCGATGCAATCAAAGTGGTAAACCAACCACCGTGCGTAAACTTCAACATGTTCGAAATGAAGAACGAGAGTTCAATGGTAAGAAACACCATAGGCAAACCCCAAACTATCCAGCTTGGTTTGCGCTGCACATACATTAAGTAAGTAAGCAGCAGGGTGGTCATCATCATGTCAATGGTAATAGCCAAGCCGTAAGCCGCTTCCATATTACTTGCCTGGCGGAACAAAAGCACAACGGCAATACAACCCACAAACAAAAACCAGTTGATGCCCGGAATATAAATCTGCCCTTGCAGCGTTGAAGGATAAATTACTTTCAGGTTAGGCCACAGGCGAAGTTTCATGGCTTCGTTTACCAAGGTGAAACAACCGGTAATTAAGGCCTGCGAAGCAATGATAGTGGCGCAGGTGGCAATGGCAATACCTATGGGCAGAAACCAATCCGGCATCAGGCTGTAAAAAGTAGATTGATTTTCGGGCCAATGCTGTCCGTTGAAATGATGAAGCAAATGTGCCGACTGGCCAAAGTAATTCAGCAGCAACATAATCAGTACAAAACCCCAGCTTACGCGAATGTTCGATTTGCCGCAATGGCCCAAGTCAGAATAAAGAGCCTCGCCCCCTGTAGTGCAAAGAAACACCGCACCCAGCAACCAGAAACCCCCGGGATATAAAACCAGCAGGTTAAAAGCATACACTGGATTGAACGCCTGCAGTACCTCGGGATAGTTAATGATTTCTCGCACCCCGAAAAAACCGATCATCGAAAACCAAATGAACATAACGGGACCGAAAATGCCGCCAATTACTTTGGTTCCGAACTGCTGAAAAAGAAACAACCCGGTAAGAATAATAAGCACAATCGGTACCGTAGGAATGTCGGGGTTCAGAATTTTTAAACCTTCCACAGCCGATGAAATTGAAATGGGTGGGGTAATAAAGCCATCGGCAATAAGCGCAGCGCAACCTATAATAGCAGGAAAGATAGTCCAGGTAACTTTATACCTGCGCACCAAAGCGTATAATGCAAAAATTCCTCCTTCACCTTTGTTATCGGCATTCAGCGCCAGAAAAACATACTTGACAGTGGTAATAATTATCAGTGTCCAGATAACGCACGATAAACCGCCCATCACCAGCTCCTTCGAAATATCGTGGCCGCTCAAAATGGCGTTCATCACATAAAGCGGGGAGGTACCAATGTCGCCAAAAATAATCCCCAAGCTAATGAGAGTGCCAGCTGCGGACAACTTATGCCCGTGGTCGCGATAGCTTTCAGCCATTACAGGTTTTGTTTAAAGAATGATACTGAAGAGAAGAAAGAAAGAAGGAAATTTTACAATCGCCCGCGCAGGATGACTTCATATTTTTATTAAGCGGGTGCAAATGTACAAAAAGTTAATAGTGAATGGAGAATAGTTGATAGTAATGGAAGCTCTTTATATAAAGACCTGCCCGCTTTTAACTATTGGCTTTGTTCTTTTAACTTTCTATATACATTTACTTTGATCAAAAGTCAAGTGTATGAAAAAATATCTGACCGAATTTATCGGAACCTTCATCTTAATTTTTGCAGGCACCGGTGCGGTAATAGTAAACCAACAAACCAACGGAGCGCTGGGCCTTCCGGGTATAGCGGCAGTTTGGGGGTTTGTAATTATTGCGCTCATCTATTCGTTTGGCGATATTTCGGGAACGCACATTAACCCTGCCGTAACGGTTGCCTTCGCCTTCGATAAGCGGTTTGAGTGGAAAGAAGTGCCCGCCTATTTGGTGTCTCAATTTTTCGGAGCCTTGGCGGCAAGCGCAACGCTGCATTTTCTTTTCCCCGAAAACAGCACACTCGGCATCACCCAGCCATCAGGAACCCAAATGCAATCGCTCGTGCTTGAAGTGCTTATGACTTTTATATTAATGATGGTAATACTACGGGTAAGCACTGGCGCCAAAGAAAAAGGTATTACTGCCGGCATTGCCATTGGCGGTACTGTTTGGTTTTTAGTTCTGTTCGGGGGGCCTGTAAGCGGTACCAGTTTGAATCCTACACGCTCACTTGCACCCGCTTTGTTGACAGGGAATTTACAGTCACTTTGGCTTTACATTTTGGGCCCGGTTGCCGGAGCTTTTCTGGCGGTAATTGTGCACCGCATTATTAATACCGCAGAAAATTAAAGGGCAGTGTAAGGTTCTGGTTATTGCCCCCGACTTACTTTAAGGTTAAATAATTTCTTTTTATAAAAACATCTCACTATCATTATCGGCTGTTAGCAAAGCAATCAACAAAAATTAATCGCTCTCTTTTCAAAATCAACAAAACGTTTCAAATGAAAAAATTTTATCTACTACTGATCACAGTTATGATGATGGTGCTTTCGTCCAACGCACAAGTTCCCAATGGGCAACTGGACGACATTAAAGAGTTCAGCACAAAATATACTATCCCGTTTGTAATGCCCGATGGGGTTAAATTGTTTACAGATGTTTACATGCCCCGCGTACGTGACTCATTAGTTGTGTCAATGGGTAACCTGAATGTTTTGGGATCTACCTTGGTAACCCAGCCTTTCACTTTAATTCCATTAGGCGCACAGGTTATTTTTTATCCTACACTTAACGGTGCACCCAACCCGAATCCTTACCAACTTCCTACGGTGTTTACAAGAACTCCTTATGACAAAGGAGACTTTGATGAGCTAGGAGGAATTATGCCAATCCTCGGCTATAACTATATGCTTCAGGATATGCGCGGAAGATATTCATCAGAAGGTGTTTACTTTCCAATGATGTCAGATAGCTGGAATAAGAATGCCTATCATCCTGAGGGGCACATCTTAGATTATCTTCCTGCCACCGATCCTAAATTTTCTAATAGACATGAAGATGGTTACAATTCTATTAAAGCAATACAAGACCTCGACTCTACTTACATATCGAACCTGGGAAGAGATGACAGCGCTGGCGTTTTAATTGTACGCGACTCTTTACTTTTTAGAAGATGGGATTCTATTGCCGGTTCATTCTTCAAGAATTTCACACACACAAATACTAAAATTAATAACGGCACCATCGGTATGTTTGGTGCTTCGGCACTTGGTAATACACAATTACAATTAGCCCTGGCACACAGATGTTCTGATTCACTTCCAAGTTTGAAATGTTTAATGCCGGTAGTTGCAACTACCGAACACATGATTTCGACCGGATACAACAACGGTGTTTTCCGCGATCGTATTGTTACGGGCTGGCTGAAAGGTCAGATTTTTAGTGGAACAGACGATGATTTGATGCCATTTGATAACTGCGCAACCTGCAGACAAAACTCTATCCATACTTCAAACGACTACGACCTTCCGAAGACTATACCTATAAATGGAATCGGTAAACAATTCCAGAACAATAAGTTTGAAGCCGCTAATCTTTCCATTGACCACTTTACGGCCATGAGATACAATAGAAGAGATGGGACCTTAGCTAACGCTGGTTTCTATCCTAATTCTGTTGGCCGTCCTGATATGGATGGAAGCATCGCTTTTGTAAATGCTGACGGAGAAGCCGTTGACCCGGCAACACAGTTGCCACTTCCGGACCTTACACACAGCCGTTACGAAAATCAGGATATTCCTGTTCTGCAAATTCAGGGCTGGTGGGATATTTTTACTGAAGGTTCAGTAAATAACTTAGAATATGCTAGAAAGGCTCTTGCAGGAAAAGGAGCGGTTCAGAACATGCAAAAACTTATTATCGGACCTTGGGCTCACCAAACAATAGCCGGCCGTAAGTCAGGCGATAGAATTTATCCTAAGAACGTTACAGAAGTAACGCGAGTGGATCTTTCCGATTTTGATATTAACGAGGTGCCAATCAATGACATTGTGAAATCGGATCTAGTAACATGGTTCCGATATAATCTTAATTTTCAACCGGGCAACGTAATAGGCGAGCCTTCATTTGTTATTGAAGAAAGTCAGCGTTGGCAGCCTTTGGGTGAACTACTTGGTGCACCTGTAGAAATACGCGTTCCTTCCAGCCAATTCGTAGTTCCTTTTGTAGATATGGTTAACTTCCTTGGCGGTCATGGAGATTTAGATGGATTGAATATTGAACTCAGAACGCTGGGCCAGGTTATTCCACTACCTGCTCAGAAAGTTCCCGGATCCGGAGCCGTTCTACCTTCTTTCGGAGGCGGTGCAGCTTTGGACAGCATTCCTTTCCGCGACTTCCTGAACGATGTTCCGAATTACCGCTTCTATGTTGCCGGTCCTGATTCGGCCGCTGATGCTATTGCGGGTTATCCGAATAGCCACTTGAGTGGAAACTACTGGGTAGGTTCTGAAAAATTTCCTCCTGATGAGCACATCCAGTGGAAGAAAATGTATATGCACCAGGATGGTTCTTTCAACTACAATCCGCCAATTCAGGATGAAGGATATAAAATCTATGTAAGCGATCCGGATGATCCTATTCTTACTGTGGGTGGAAGTAATATGATTGTTCGCTCACCGGATGGCACCAGAAATTCACAAAGCCAGATGGAAATGACCGATCCGACCAATGCACCGTTTACAATGGATCGCGAAGGTGTTATTCAGTTTAACAGTGATGTTATTCCCGATTCCATAACTATTATGGGAATGCCAGTTTGTACCCTTTATGCAAAATCAAATCCCGGTGGTGTAACAAGCGGACCAACCGATACCGATTGGGATGTTCGTATTTGTGATGAATGGCCTGATGGACGAGTTTATTTTGTTCAGGAAGGTATTGTAAATGCACGTGGAAGAGACTGGGCACGTGCTTTAGTTGACCAAATGGGAACAGAAGGAGCACCAACTTATGTAAACGGTGTTGAAGACCCGGGCGACAGAGACCTTCCTTATTCTAATATTAATATCGGAGAGGTTTATGAGTACGTGTTTAAGATGATGCCTATTGCTTATAACTGGGCGGCAGGCCATAAAATTCGTGTGTTGATTAACTCTACAAATTATACCCGTTATCAGGCAAATCCGAATTTGCCTTTAGAAGACGGAGAGTTTTTCCGCAGAAAACCAGGCGATGGACAATTCTACACTTTCCAGGGTCAGCAAATGTTTCCACGTATAGCCGTTCAGCGTGTTCACTTCTCGCCTGATCATCCTACCAGCATCAACTTTCCTACTTATAATAAAGACTTTATCTATTCTTCTGTTGAACCAATAACTATTGATCCGAAATTAGAAGCAACTATCTTCCCGAACCCAACCACTGATAAAATTCAGATTTTGGTAAGCAAGCCGGGTGAGCATGAAGTGGTGATTACGGATATATCAGGAAGAACAATTACTACAGCTAAGTTTGACGATAACGTTATCTTCAATGTAGAAGACTTCAGCAAGGGTATTTACTTTGCTACCATCACCGACCTGAACAAGAAAACAGATAAGATTACCAAGAGATTTGTGGTGCAATAAACCACCTCAAAAAATTCCTTAATTGGAATTACCATGAAACGTTCCACTCCAAAAGGGTGGAACGTTTTTTTTAATGTGTTTCGGCAGGCTGCTTTACAAATTCCAGTTCCTCGGCAGCGTGAAGATCTTTTTCATTCATTCTGTATTGCAGCCAATAGTTAAGCGTATTGAGATAGTTTGAGGCATTGCTATTTGTTCTCAAAAAGTCAAGCCACAGCAAAGCAATAGCTGCTTCGGCTAAGTAGAAAGCAAAATCGCGGGCAGAGGCAATCATTGCTTCGGTGCCATTTACGTTTTCTGCAAAGCTTAAAAGAGTATTTACTTTCTGGCGAACCATGTTTTTTTGTTCCGCTAACTCAGGTGTATTTATTTCTGCCAAAATTTTTTCGGCAAACTCTCTGAATGCTTCCAATCCATTTTCTTTCTCAATGGCGCGCAACATATCCAGCGACAATACATTGGTTGTTCCTTCCCAGATACTGAGCACCTGCACATCGCGCAGTATGGCGGGTATGCCGCTATCCTCCAGGTAGCCAATGCCGCCAAACATTTCAATCAGTTCCGATGCATATTTGATAGCCTGTTTAGCCGTATAAAGTTTTGCCACCGGAGTGAGTACCCGCAGCAGCGATTTTTCCGACTCCGAAGCCGTATTGCATTCCTCCTTTCCGAGAAGCTGCGTTAAGAAAAGCGCCAGCATGGTATTGCTTTGATGGGCTATTTCCATTTCGCGCAAACTCTTTTTATGCAATGGGTGATTTTCTATTTTTTGTCCAAAAGCTTCGCGCTGCGAACTGTAAGCCTTCGACAGCGAATAACTTCTTCGCAGATACGAAACCGCGCTGACGGTATTATAAATGCGCGTGATATTAAATAGCGTAGAAATAGTTTTTACTCCTTTTCCGGGTTCACCAACCAAATGCGCCTTTGCACCTGTAAGCATCAGTTGTGCGGTAGGCAAAGCACGGGTGCCCAGCTTATCTTTCAGTGCTTCCACTTCAATTCCATTCAGAGTGCCGTCTTCATTTCTTATAGGCAAATAAAAAAGCGAAAGCGGTGCGCGTTTCCCCGCTGCGGGTTGCTCGGTAGAGGCCAGCGTGAAAGCCATGTTTGCAGTAATAGCAGAAGTAAACCATTTATGCCCTTTCAGAATGTAGCCGTCTTTTGCCGGTGATGCAAAAGTCATGGAGCGGGACACATCGGAGCCGCCCGTGCGCTCGGTCATCCATTGCCCGCTGGTTTTAAATGTGGCAGGATTTCGCGAGGTCAATCCTTTATAAGCATGCTCTTTTAAAAAATCATCGCCATACACTTCTATCAGTCGCGCGGCCCCATCGGTCATGGCCAGCGGACAGGTATAAATGGCAGACGATGCGGTGTACAGATATAACTTTACAAATTGATATAAGCGGGAGTGCTCCGCGTATTTGCGCTCGTAACCAATGGCCACCAAACCATCTTCGGCAGCCACCCGTTCCAGCTTCAGCCAACCCTGCGATACTTTTATTTCATCTATCCGCTTGCCCCATGCATCAAACTGTGTCAACTGCGGTTTGTTTACTTCGGCATCGCGCGCCCATTCAATAAATTCATTGGCCACGCGCTTGCCAAACTGCTCCAGGTCGGGTGTAATTTCTTTCAGCGCAGCGGCAGGGAAATAGGTTTTCAGATAATCCTGCAAAAAAGAGTCATCGGTAAATTCATTGTTCAGCTTAGGAAGCGGCTGAAGAAAATCCGAATAGGGCGTTGGTGCTGACATAGTATTGAAAGTTCTGTTCTACAAAATTATGTTTTCCTTTTAATCCGAGGCCCTGCAATTGTTCTACCCGCCTTCTTAACAAAATACCCTAAAAAGGGGGTTGCCCAATCCGCGGTTTTTAATACCAGCCCGCCCCGCTGTCATATATATGACTTCCGCCATAAAATACCCGGTTTTTAGGTCTGTTGTGCCTAACCGTAGGTCTGTTGTGCTTAACCGTGGGTCTGTTATTTGTAACTATAGGTCTGCTGTGCCTTGCTATGGGTCTGTCATTGATATTTGTAGGTCTGCTATTCATAACTGTGGGTCTGTTATGTTTAACCATAGGTCTGTTGTTTGTAACTGTAGGTCTGTTATGCATAACTGTAGGTCTGCTGTGCATAACTGTGCAGGTTTTACACAACGGAAGAAAGGTTTTGCTCTTTTGACATAAGATTTTGCATATTTGAACATAAATTCTACTGTTTTTAATCATCCGTTCATACCACTGAGCTTATGAAAAAGATAACTGAAGCCGAAAAAGCAGCTTTAAACACCCGCACCCTGTCAAGGCAAGGAAACGTTCGCACTTTAATCACGCAGTTGGAAGTAAAAGAGATTCTATTAATAGAACCTAAAGACTGGACCTGGAAAAGTGCCGTTCCTTCACAACTATGCCGCACCATCGAGCGGGCCACCAACCGGAAATTTGTTTGCGAAAAAGTATTGAGCGCACCGGGCGGCTGGACGGTTACACGAATTTCCTGATGAAGTGGAAGTTATTCCACCTGCAGCTTGAAAGATTTTTCGAAGCCGGAAGATTTTAGGCGCAGCAGGTACATTCCTTTCGAAATGCCTGAAGGTAAAATCAACTCGCCCGTATTTTTCCACTCCGCCATTTTTCTTCCCTGCAAATCGTGCAGGGTGATGAATGCATTAGCAAGCGATGAAGAAGAAGTGATATAAACCCGGTTCGAAGCAGGATTAGGAAATAGCTGAACAGCAAAATCATTTGTTTCTTCAATGGAAGAAATAATTCCGTTGCAAAAGCCGATGATGCAGGAGTTGTGAAAGAGCCCGTCTTCTAAACGAATATGGCCGCTGAAGTTAGCCGGGAAGGAAGTTAGCTGCGTGGGAATGTGATACACCTGCGAAGAATTGGGCAGTTGTGCGTAATAATTGAAAGAGCGCTGTGCGTTCGCCACGGTGTCGCCATTGGCAGCAATCACCTGCACAATCGGATAGTTGATGTGGTTGGTATCCTTATTCAGAATGGTAACATCAAGGTAGCCAGCATCGTAGGTTACGCTTGCCACACAAAACGAATCGCAGTTAAGCTGATTGGTAATTTGCGCAGGCCCGTCCACACGCACCACGCGATTCTGCGTAGCGTTTACATACCATATTTTTCCATCGGGCCCCACTTTAATACCCATGATTCCCGCAGCACCTGTTTGCACTTTGCCAAGGTAAGCAGTATTGCCACCCGTTATATCGTAAATGCGGATATCGCCATTGGCATAATCGCTTACGAGCAATCGGTTTTTGAAAACTTCAATGCCGCAGGGCTGGTCTAATCCGTTGTCAATAGCCACAGAAAAATTCGGGTTATTATAGTTGCGGTACTCGGCTGTGGCTTCATGCGGAGTTAAAGCGCTGCCGGGTGTGCCGCTGGTAATATCCATTTTAATAACCCGCTTGCCGCCATAGTCAACCATGTAAAGCCAGTTGGTGCTTTTATCTAACACACAATGGCTGGGCACATGATAGTTCGGGTCGTGCTGAAAATCAATAGCGGGATATCGCCAGATAATTCCATCGCTGTGATCGCTGCCCCCGGGCACGTGCTCGCCTCTAAAATCATAGCGCACTACATCGCTCGAATTGGCATCCATCACCCAAAACGCATTGTCCTTTTCGTGGCAAATACCCATGCTGTAAGGACTTTCATGCAGCATATCGTAGTGGCTGCCGTTAAGCCCCGTTGGCTGCGCATAAATGGCAGGGTCGCTTGACCAAAGTGCAGGGCCGGTAAAAGGCATCCCGCCATCGTGGTTGGCATCATACACTCCGGGCGAAGTACCAAAGTTTCCGTTATCGCTAAATGCAATAGCGGTTGGCAAACTCATAAAGTGCCAGGCGTTACCATCCTGCTTTAATACCGAAGTTTGGTTCTGCTTACCTGCGTTGTAAACTGTTACTGTTTTGCCACCCGTGTTTTCG
This sequence comes from Bacteroidota bacterium, assembly GCA_040387015.1. Lineage (GTDB taxonomy): Bacteria > Bacteroidota > Bacteroidia > Chitinophagales > LD1 > Bog-950. The sequence continues at coordinate 17,951 of JAZKEP010000183.1, read as the reverse complement.
GTTTCTTTCAATATAGTCCACAGTTCATACCTTCTTAAATCGGGATGAAAATCTAAATCGCGGGGAATGCTTACGCTATTGGCGGAAGTAGCAATGTTTGTAAGCACGGGAGTGGTGGTGAGATACTGCTCAATTAAATCGGGAATAGGCTGAAGCACTACAATGCTTTCGGTAAGCGCATCATTCGATAAATTCATATCTGCATTTCCGTTCAAATTGGCAGCCCAAACCCGCAGGCTGTGTTCACCTGTATCAGGCGTTGACCATAAAGTAGGGTGAACGAAATCGTACGTTGTAAAAGGGGGAATATTTAAGCCAGTAAGATTCGATGAAACGGCTGCTCCGTTATTAACGCTGTAGTTAAGTGTGAATGAGTTAATGGTGTTGGATGAAAAGTTTTTTATGGTGCCCTTCACTTCCGTTAAGCCAAAGAAAACATAACGCGGAGTGGTGATATGAGTAACACCCATATTGTAAGCTAAAGGAGGAGCCGCTATAAACGTAAACTTTTCATCACCGCCTGTGCCTCCATGTGTAGTGTAATCATACATCGGGTAGCCATTGATGCTGATTTCAAAGCGGTTGGCGCCATCGTCCCAGTCATCTACCATCAACAGGTCATAGCTGGTGCCCTGGTTTAAACACCAAGGGCCGGCATTGATAACAGAGTTGCTGGCATAGCCTCCGGCAGGACTATTTTGTGCATTGCCTCCGTTGCAGCCCACTAAAGTATTTCCTCCGCTGGCAATTTGCCCGTTATTGCAGGCATTACCGGCAGGAACTAACTGCCAGTACAATTCATTGCCGTATGCATCGGTATGGATAGTGAAACCCACTTCCACTTCACCAACATTGCACTGCGCTGAAACATGACTGATAGATATCAAAAAAATAAAAACGGGAAGTAATTGCTTTTTCATAATCGCTGTTTGAATCATTAAAACAAAATAGACTGCAATATGTTGAAGGGGAAATTTTCTGTTTCTATCAAATATAGCTATGGGAAGGAATAGATGCAAAAGAACTGGCACTATTCTCAACAACCGTTAATTCCTCCCTTCTTCAACCAAAACCTGTTTTCTTTGTTTGTCTGATCATGTTAGGCTACCGTTTTTCAAAATACAATCCAAAACCGCAATCCAATTTCGATAGGCTGTTTGATATTTTCAAACAATTGCTCACCTATACTTCGGGCGATGTAGCGGAAGCATTAAGTTGGCTGACTGAATTGGATAAAGAATATAAACTAACGGATGCGAATTACGGAATTGGCGATTTTATCAATGAATTGAAAGAACGGGGATATCTTAAGGATCAACCGGAAGGTGAAGGAGGTTTTTCGATTACCGCCAAAACCGAACAAAGCATCCGTCAAAGTGCTTTAGAAAAAATATTCGGTAAGCTGAAAAGGGGTAAAGCAGGTAATCATAAAACAAGGCATACCGGAGCAGGGGATGAAATGAGCAGCGACATGCGCGGCTATCAGTTTGGTGATTCACTGGAGCAGATTGCCATGCTGGAAAGTTTCCGCAATGCCCAAATCAATCATGGCATTGGCGAGTTTATGATGAATGAAGACGATTTGCTGGTGCGGGAGAAAGAACACAAAACACAAACCAGCACCGTGCTGATGATAGACATTTCGCACAGCATGATTTTGTACGGAGAGGATAGAATTACTCCTGCCAAGAATGTGGCAATGGCATTAGCCGAATTGATTAAAAGAAAATATCCGAAGGATACACTTGATATTATTGTATTTGGTGATGATGCCTGGCAGATTGAAGTTAAAGATTTGCCCTATTTGCAGGTAGGGCCTTATCATACCAATACAGTTGCCGGTTTGGAGTTAGCCATGGATTTGCTGCGGAGAAAGAAGAATGCCAACAAGCAGATATTTATGATTACCGATGGCAAGCCGAGTTGCATTCGTGAGAACGGGCAGTACTATAAAAACAGCTTTGGCCTGGATAGAAAGATAGTGAACAAGTGCCTTCGACTTGCAGGTGCTGCGCGCAGATTGAAAATACCCATTACCACTTTTATGATTGCCACCGACCCTTACCTGCAAAGTTTTGTGGAAGAGTTTACCGAGGCAAACAGCGGTAAGGCTTTTTATACATCGCTGAAAGGATTGGGAGAATATTTGTTTGAAGATTTTGAACGCAACAAAAAAAGAAGAGTTCGATGAAAGAAATAAAAACATTAGGCGCGCTGAAGAAAAGCGGTTATCAAAGCAAAACCATTAAAGACGAATTGAGGGATAACCTCATCCTGAAACTGAAGAAGAAAGAAAAAATATTTGAAGGTATTCTCGGATATGAGGATACGGTGATACCCGATATTGAACGCGCCATTCTTTCGCGCCACAACATGAACCTGCTGGGTTTGCGCGGACAGGCCAAAACCAGGATAGCAAGGCAAATGACCGAGCTGTTGGATGAATACATTCCCGTGGTGGCCGGAAGCGAACTGAATGACGACCCGCGGAATCCTGTTTCACGCTATGCAAAAGATTTGATTGCGGAAAAGGGAGATGATACACCTATTGAATGGATGCATCGTAGTGAGCGTTATGCTGAGAAATTAGCAACCCCTGATGTGAGCGTTGCCGACTTGATTGGTGATGTAGATCCGATAAAAGCGGCAAACTTAAAACTGAGTTATGCAGACGAGCGGGTGATTCACTTTGGTATTATACCAAGAAGTAACCGTTGTATTTTTGTGATAAATGAATTACCGGATTTGCAAGCGCGACTACAAGTAGCACTGTTCAATATTTTACAGGAAGGTGATATACAGATTCGCGGATTCAAACTTCGCATACCGCTGGATATTGAATTTGTGTTTACTGCCAATCCTGAGGATTATACGAATCGAGGCAGTATCGTTACTCCGCTTAAGGATAGAATAGGCTCGCAGATTTTGACACATTACCCAAAAAGTATAGAGTTGGGCAAGGAGATTACACAACAGGAAGCAAGAATCAATAAAACTCAAAAAGAGAAAGTAGAAGTAAGTGATTTGTTGAAAACGCTGATAGAGCAGATAGCTTTTGAAGCGCGGCAAAGTGAATTTGTAGATTCAAAAAGCGGAGTGAGTGCGCGTCTTACAATTTCTGCTTATGAAAATTTAGTTAGCGCTGCCGAAAGAAGAATGTTGCTGAACGGGGACGAAAAAACATTTGCCCGCATTGCGGACTTAACAGGAGTAGTGGCAGCCATTAACGGTAAGATTGAATTAGTGTATGAAGGCGAACAGGAGGGTGCTGCTATGGTGGCGCATGGGTTAATCGGTAAGGCTATCCGTAATCATTTTATTTCCCTCTTCCCCGACCCCGGTAAGTTGAAAAAGAAAAAACAAGCATCGCCTTATCAAAAAGTGCTTGAGTGGTTTGCGGAAAATAATGAAGTAGATATCCTGCTTGGTTACACCGATAAGGAATACAAACAGACACTCGATTCCATTCCTGCATTAAATGAATTGGTGGCGCAGCTAAATATTAAGCTTCCTGCCAATGAAAAGTATTTAATGAAGGAATTTATTCTTCACGCACTCGCAGAGCATTCTCAGATAGGTAAAGCGCATTTGGAACGGGGTGTTCAATTTAAAGATTTGTTTGGCTCTGTGTTTTCAACCAAAGATTTAGGGTTAAGCGAAGAAGACCTAAATTAATTTTCGACTTAAGAAGCATAACTGAGCCTTTGAGGCACAGGCTCCTGCTTTTTGTAATTAGGGATAAAAGGAATCAATTCTTTCTTCCCCAAGGCATTGAACATTCGTATAAGTTCCTCCATTTTTACCGGCTTGGGAAGGTAATGAGAAGCACCGCATGCTTTAATAGTGAGCAAATCACCGAGGGTAGTAGCATCAGTATATACTACAACCGGAACATGCATCAGGTGTTCTATACTTCTTATTTCTTTCAAAAGATGAATTCCTTCGGAAGAGAGGTTTGCTAAATCAACTACAATAGCTTCATACCAAAAAGGCTGACTCTTCTTTAAAAGATTAAGCGACCAGTTACTGTAATCGAGAGGAAGAAAGTTGCTTCGCTTAACCGTTACTTCGATTGCTCTTTCAAAAAGAGCTCCTTCATCTTCGCAGTTACCGATATATACGATTGTTTTACGCACGTCCATATATTTTTCTTTTCTATCAATGTAATGCGTTTACAAAAAATGTCAACCTCCGAGATTGATATTTTTGAATAAACAAACTGTGATTGATACATGGTGAAGCCTATAGGAACTTTAATTGTGAGTCAAGGAGAACTTTCGTTCAGTACTTACTTCGGTTTTCGGAAAACTTCTACCGTATTGAGCAGTTCATTAAGATTTTCTTTCCGGATGGCATTGAATTCCGTGAGCATTTCTTTTTTGAGTTCGGGAGTAGGGGCAAACTTAGCTCCGGCCTTCAACAAGAATTTATCCCACCAGCTTAATTCCTTAAAAATGGATTTTCCCTGCAGGTAATAACATTGACTCGACTTCAAGATTTCATTTGAAATATTATCAGTAAAATATTTTTCCGTTTTTGCTTTTTCGCTCGGTGGCGCGGCACCCACAATAAAAAGGAAATGCTTTTTGCCTGTCAAAGCTTCGCTGTTTTGCATCAGCCAATCCTTCATCAGAATTTTGCCGATATAGATGGAACTGCCGGCAATTACATAGTCGCATGCAATAAGATGGGCATTAGTTACTTCATCGGTAGTTTTTGCAGGAATGTTTAATGTTTCCGCTATCCATTCAGCGTATTGCTTGGCTGCACCATAGCGACTTTTGTAAATGACTATTCCGTTCATTGCTTTAATTTTTGCATCGCAAAAGTCAAGGAAACGATTTCACGGATAACTGATTAAACTCAGTGGATAGTATGATTTGATGGCCTGTGAACAATGACCATCTGAAAACTATCACTTAAAAAGCGATTGGAGTTTCATGGCTACACCCATATCGCCTGTAACTTTTATTTTACCAGACATAAATGCATTCATGGGGTTAAGTGAGCCGGTTGTAAGCGCTGTAAAATCTTCGAAGGATATACCGATAGTACAGTCCGCTTCTTTATCATCGGTAGAAATCAAATTTGTTTGACCACTTCCGTCCACGAAAATTTTCTGGGCGCCAAAATCAAACTTGAGAGTTTTACCTAAAGCAGGAGCTGTGGCTGCACGAGCTGTTAGACCTGCAACAATTACATCCAACGGGCTATCAGCAGTTTTTTTAGGTTCAGGTGCGGCTTGAGCCGGCTGGCTTTCTGTTTTTGCGTATTGAATGGTTAACCCCTTATTCTCATATTGCTTATCGTCAATCACCATTTTGGCAATTATCTCGCGCATAATTTCCGAGGAGCCTCCACCGATGGTAAGTATCCGGCTATCGCGGAACATGCGCGCCATTTTATATTCTTCCATATAACCGTAGCCGCCAAAACTTTGCAAGCACTGATAAGCTACTTTATCGCTCAACTCGGTTGACAGCAATTTTGCCATGCTGCTTTCTTTCACCACATATTCTCCATCGTTGTGTAAACGGCAACAGTGATAAACGAAGTACTTAGTGCATTCAATTTCAGAAGCCAACTGTGCCATGCGATGGCGCAGCACCTGAAATTTATTTATAGAACGACCAAATGCCTGACGCTCGCTCATATACTGCAGGGTGTAATCCATCGCGTTCTCGCAACCGGCTATAGCTGAGATTGCACCGCTTAATCTTTCGAGTTGCAATCCCCCCATTAGATAAATAAAACCTTGCCCTTCTTCGCCAATTAAATTTTCGGCAGGTACTTTCACGTTATCAAAAAACAATTCGGCAGTGTCAGAGGCATGCCATCCTAGCTTTTTCAGCTTCTTGGCAGAAACACCCGGAGCGTTGCGGTCAATTATAAGCAAGCTAACTCCTTCAAATCCTTTTGAAGAATCTGTTTTCACTACGGTTACAATGTAGTCGCCATACACCGCGTTGGTGATAAATGTTTTTGAACCGTTTACGATATAGTAGTCGCCTTCGCGCACGGCACGAGTTTTAATATTCTGCACATCGCTGCCCGCTCCCGGCTCAGTAATGCCTATGCAGGAAACCAGTTCGCCTTTGATAGTAGGAACGAGATATTTTTTCTTAATCAACTCAGACCCATGCTTATAAAGGTAGGGCGTGCTCATGTACTGAATCACCAAAGGAGTAACAGCAAAACCACCGCTCCACACTTTAGCCACTTCTTCGCAAAAAACAACGGAGTACCAAAAATCGGCAGCCTCGCCACCATACTCTGCACCGTAGTTTAAGCCAAGATAACCCAAGTCACCAAACTTCTTCCAAATCTCTTTTGGTATACGCTGTTCTTCTTCCCATTTATCAATGTTAGGCGTAACCTCACGTTGTAAAAATTCTTTTAATCCCTGACGGAAAATTTCATGTTCTTCGGTGAAATAGTAGTTCTTCATGTAGGCCCTATTAATTTTGGCTGACAAATATAAATTCATGTTTGAGCATTTTCTTTCCTTATTTTAAAATAGTACTGATTACTTTCACGTCCTCATTATCAAAAAACACTTTATGGGCAAACGTATCAGTGCATTTACCAACGATGCTTTAGGAACATTGGATTCAGTAGGAGTAGCAGAAGCTATTGCTAAAAAGGAAATAACCGTGGCGGAAGCTACAGAAGCCGCCATTGCACGTGCCGAAAAAACAAACAGCGAGCTGAACGCCATTGTGGTGAAAACCTATGACGATGCCCGCAACTACAACACGCTGATAAAGGGAGGTGCGTTTTACGGAGTGCCTTCGTTTATAAAAGACAACGAAAACATTAAAGGTTATCCTACACAGTTAGGCACCGGTTCGTTTAGTTCTAAAATTGCGAAGAAAAACAGCCGCTATGTAAACCAGTTTCTTTCTACCGGAGCAAATAACTTAGGTAAAAGCACTTTGCCTGAATTCGGTTTGATATGCAGCACCGAAAACAAGCGCTGGGGTATTACGCGCAATCCATGGAATACGGATTATACGACCGGAGGTTCTTCTTCGGGTTCGGCCGCTTTAGTTGCTGCCGGTGTAGTGCCTATTGCCACTGCCAATGATGGAGCCGGTTCTATCCGCATACCCGCTGCGTGCTGTGGATTGGTGGGATTAAAACCCACCCGCCATCGTCTGGTTCCCATGGACGGCTCGGAACTGATGCCGCTGCAAATTGTTTATGAAGGTGTGCTTACACGAACAGTGCGTGACACAGCTGCATTTTTTGCCGCGGCAGAAAAGTTTTACAAAAACCCCAAGCTGCCGAACCTGGGGCACGTAACTGAGCCTTCGGAGAAAAAATTGCGCATTGCTTTTTTTGAAAATCCACCTGTGGGTAAGGGAGGCCACCAGGATGCCGACACTTACCGCGTGCAGTTAGAAACAGTGGCTTTACTGCAGTCGCTAGGGCACACCGTAGAGCAGTTGCCTTTACCTATTGATGTAGATACCATGACCGAACACTACATTCTGTATTATGGCTTTCTGGCATATATGGTAAGCCATCATGGGCGACTTGTGCTGGGTGCCAAAGTGAACCATGAAGTACTAGAGCCATTTACCCTTGGCCTTAGCCAAAATTTTAAGGATAATAAATTGAAACTGCCACGCAGTATTCGCTTGTTGCGCAAGGTGGGTGCCGATACGGAAAGGCTTTTTGAATCTTACGATATAATAATGACTCCTGTATTGGCGCATACCACCCCCCAAATCGGACATTTTTCACCGGATCTTTCTTATGAGGTGGTATCAAAACGGGCGGTTGACTTTGCCACTTACTGCGGTCTTCAAAACATTACGGGGGCACCCGCTATTTCGCTGCCTCTGGGCAAAACTGAAAATGGGATGCCTATAGCTGTTCAATTTTCCGCGCCATTTGGTTTAGACCAAAGGTTGCTTGAACTTGCTTATCAGGTGGAAGAAGCTAAACCGTGGGGTTTTATTTATGAAAAAGAACAAACACCAAGCAAGGATTACGCTTAAGGAAAATAGACCAATTCATAATTCGCTTTTAGATATCCTCTCCCTTAATCCCTCTCCGTGAGAGGGACATAAGGAATGAGTTATGAAAGAGGTTTATTCTCTTTTGATAGAATAAACATTTACTCCTAAGCCGAGGTCGGTGGAGGCGGAAACAGAGGCGCTGTTATTAGCATAGATACGACCGCCCCTGCCATAAGCATTGCCGCCTGCACTTTTAAAATTGTTGCCCGCCAACATGTTGTGGTTGTTTTCTATTACGCTGTTGTTTTGGATATTGGTCATGGCTTCCATCACACAGTTGTTGCGGATGCTGCCTTCATTTACAATGTTACGCACTACTGTTATGCCACTGTTTGCAAAATGACCGCTTTGGGCAACATTTAAATCTTTCATACCCATTATAGAGGCTCCTTTTTCAACCTGCAATGTGCCTTCCACTATTAAAGGGGTGGTAAGTGTAACATGCCCTTTAATAATAACCACATCACCCGCCTTTATGGTAGAGCCGATATATTCGTTTTCCCATAGGCGTGGGTCGGTCCATTTGCCGGAACCGATGGTGTAGGTTTTTGCCTGTAAACCGTTGAAGAATAACACGAGGGTTACCATAATGCTGATTGCTTTCATTATTATCTTGTTTAACCATGAATAATTGACTGCTTACTTCAGATTTATGATAGAGCTGCATTGCAGCAGCGGGTTTTGTTCGGACTAAAGATAATGGATGATCCGTTGGAAAACTGTTTGGAATCTTAACGCGAAGGAGTGTTTGAATATTTTGCTGGACGGTGCCCGGTCCTGTTAAATTAGCATTTTTAAAGAATCGGGGCTTAGGGCTTTTGGGGCGGATGGCGCAGTAAATCGTTTAAATCGCCAAGTTCTTCTTCCTCTTTTTTCGCAAGCAGCCAGCTTTTGGTTTGAATATCGGCTTTTACGCGGTCGATGGTTTGCACACAAATATCTTTTACAATTTCGTTTACCTCATCGTTTTTCTTTTCGGATAGAATGCTGTCGAAAATGGATTTAATGCCTTCTTCCATCAGGCGGGTATTCTTTTCGGAGGATACATTTTTTGCACTGCTTTCAATCAATTCAAAAGTGATATCGCTGATGGTATCTTCCAGTGAATTAAAAATCTGTTTGCCCACTAAGGGGATACTCTCCACCCGCTTCATGCCTTTGCTGGAAGCAAATCCATCGCGCACGGTGGTTTCGATTTGGTCCTTGAGGTCATCGCGGAAAGCTTCGTAATTGGTTTCGGTAACCGTTTGAATGCGCTGCGCTATCCATTTGGAAAGCGAATCGCGGTGCGGCTTGACTACATCGGCAATGATATTGCTGTCGGAGGTGCTTTCTTTGATAATCTCCCGTTTAATACCATCGAGGAAACTGACCAACACGCGGTCGGTAATTTCCTCCAGAAAAATCTGATAGACCTGATCAACCTTTCGCCAGAGATAAGTTTCGCGAAGATTGATGATGCCCAAGCGGTGGAGGCGCATGCTGATAGAAAAAATACGCAGCAACCGGAGCCAGCGGAAGACACCCAGCGGAATGCAGCCAAGCACATCGTACCAATGCACCACGGGATACAGAAACCAGGCTCCGTAAGTTTTATTTTTTAGGGCCACTGCCCAGCGAATGAGTAATTCGGCAACAAAGATGGCCACGAAATAAATGTCGTAGCGAAGGAAGTTGGGATGTATTTGGGTAGCGTAATACTCATAAAAAGGCGGGAATACCTGGCTGAGAAAATTGCGAAAGACCTGGTGCGTAAAACTCCAGTCGAAGATGATGAAGATCAAATTGAAAATGATGAGCACCATCATTGCCAAGTCCACCCAGAACAGCAATTTTTCCCCCGTGGTTTTGTATTTAACGCTTGTTGTTTCTGTGGTTGCCATGATACGATGCTATAAAGTTAAACAAAACATGAATCCTGCCAATTTGCTCATTTCTTTGTTTTTTGAAAGAATATGGGGTGGATTCCCCATAGCCTTCGAAAGACAGTACAAGATCCTTCACTTCGCAAAGCCTTCGTTCAGGATGACAAAACGCATCTACCAGGGCACTTATGTGGCTTTTCTCTACAATTTGGCTTGATTTAAGCAGAAATTTAAAAAAAACCGCATGGCTACAATATTCAAAAAGATACGCGATGCGTATCATCTTTTTCAGCAGGTAGATATGGACGCGTTTGCAAAACTGGCCTCGAAAGTAGATTTGGGGGAAGTGATGACAGCCGTAGGCAATATGGACGACCGGCAGTTGACGGGCCTGATGAAGATGCTGAAACACAGCAACAAGCCTGTAGAGTCGCCACCCGTGGACGGTGATTTTTATGACCTGAGCCATACCCTGAATACCGAAGAGCGGGCGCTGCAATTGAAGGTGCGCGATTTTATGGAAACCGAGGTGCAGCCTATTGTGAATGATTATTGGCTGCGGGCGGAGTTCCCTTTTCAGTTGGTGGAGAAATTTGCGGCACTGAACATTTGCGGGCTTACGTACAATGGCTATGGCTGCATGGGTATGAGCAATGTGATGGAAGGAATATTGGCCATGGAAATGGCGCGGGTGGATGTTTCTATGTCGACCTTTTTTGGAGTGCAGAGCGGGCTGGCGATGGGCAGTATTTATTTATGCGGCAGCGAGGAACAGAAAAACGAATGGTTACCGGGCATGCAGCAAATGAAACTGATGGGCGCCTTCGGCCTTACCGAACCGGAGGTTGGCTCGGGTGTGGCGGGCGGATTGACCACTACCTGCAAAAGAACAGGCGACCAGTGGAGTATTACCGGGCAGAAGAAGTGGATTGGCAACGCCACCTTTGCCGATGTGATTGTTATTTGGGCGCGCGATGAGGATGATAACCAGGTGAAAGGGTTTTTGGTGCGCAAGGGCACTCCCGGTTTGTATGTAGAAAAGATGGAAGATAAAATGGCGCTGCGCATTGTGCAGAACGGTTTGATAATGATGAACAACTGTATGGTAAACGAAAGCGACCGGCTGCAACTGGCCAACGGTTTTAAAGATACGGCCAAAGTGCTGCGCATGACGCGGGCGGGTGTGGCCTGGCAGGCGGTGGGCTGTGCGCGGGGCGCTTACGAACATGCCATTAAATACACGCTTAAGCGAAAACAGTTCGGCAAAGCCATTGCTTCTTACCAGCTTATTCAAAATCATTTGGTGGAAATGCTGAGCAACCTTACCGCCATGCAGACGATGGTTTACCGACTATCGCAGTTGCAGGATGCCAAGGAGCTGACGGATGAACATGCTTCGCTGGCGAAAGTATTTTGCAGCCTGCGCACCCGCGATATTGTAAGCCGCGCCCGCGAAGTGATGGGTGGCAACGGCATCCTGCTACAATATGATGTGGCCCGTTTTGTTGCCGATGCCGAAGCTATTTATAGCTACGAAGGCACTAAGGAAATTAACTCGCTGATTGTGGGCAGGGCGATAACAGGCCATAGTGCCTTTGTGTAAGAACTCCTTTCTTAATTCGATGCTGCCCTGAATGAAAGTCCTTCTTTGCAGGAGGCTGTAATGTTTCTACTCTTTAACGTAAGTATTGCATTCGGGCACGTAATAGAACTGTTCGGTGATGTAATGATTCTGTTCTACAACGTAATAGTAATAATCGAAGATGTAATAACTCTAATCGATGATGTAAGTATTCTACTCTATGATGCTTAGTATTTAATCGGTGATGTAATATGGTTATTCGGTTGCGTAAAGTATATAATCGTTGCTGTAATACTAAAATTCGTTGTCGTCACGGTCGTGTTCGGAGAAATTAGTTCTAATTATTTGATATTCTTCCTGCTTTTAGCCTGTTTTGTGGTGGTTTTTGGTGGATATAGGCACAAAAGGCTTTGAATCCGTTCAGCCTAACAGGATGTGAGGGTTCTTCCACCAATCAGCATTCTTAAAATTTATACCATGAAGAAGCGAAACACGAACAGACTTTACATGATTGGGAGCACCGTGAATTTCTGCGAAGATAACAGCAGCGCATGGGCGGGGATAAGTGCCTTTGCGGGGGTTTTGAACCAGGTGAAGTTGAAGAAGAAGGAGGTGGAGGCGGAGCACGAAATTGCCTCGGCACCGAGCACCGGCATAACCCGGGATGTTAGATGGCTGCGGAAAAGCATGACGGAGCAGGCGGTGAGCCTTGCCTCGGCCACCTTTGCCCATGCTAACACGATTGGCAACCATGACCTGGCCGCGCGGGTAAATTTTACGGCTAATAAGTTGGCTAAGATGGGCAAGGAAAAAGCGACAGGACATTGCCAGGCTATTAAAGATGCTGCATCGGCTAATGTGGGGGCGCTGGCAGGCTACGGTATTACGCTCACCGACCTTACCGCTTTGCAAACAGCGATTGATACTTACCGCGCAAAGGCGCAGAACCCAAGGCTTGCTATTATACAGCGCGGAAAGGCAAAGCGCAAAATTGCAGAGACGGTTCGCTTTATACTGGACCAGTTGCTGGCTAAACAGCTTGACCGGATGGCAGCGATAGTTATGTATACGAACCCTCCTTTTTATAACGGTTATTTAATGGCGCGGGAGATAATTGATTTGGGTGTGGTGCATACGAAGTTGAAGGCCACTGCTGTTGATGAAAATAAGGTGCCGATTGATGCAGTGCGGTTGACGGTGCTGGAAACTGAAACGCAGAAGATAGTGCGAACAGCAGTTAGTGAAGGAGGCGGCAGGCTTACTATTAACCCGATGGCAGTAGGGACTTTTGATTTTAAGTGGGAGGCCAATGGCTATGTTACAAAAATTGAAACGGGGGTGCACATAGCTGCAGGGAAGGTGGTGCGGAGGATGGTGAGGATGAAGCGAGGGTGAGTGGGAGGGGAGGTTTTGAGTGGGTTGGGATTTGGGAGGGAGGGATGTAGAAAGTTGGTTTTGTTTATGAAGACAGAAACTTAGTGGCAGGAGCGATTGTTTGTAATTGCGCGCAATACCTGAGCGGCTTGTTTTTTTATTTCATTTCGCAAATGGCAGGGTGAAAATCATTTAAATACAATAGGTTTATTAATAAAATCACCTATTTCCTCTGCTAATTCAATAACACCGCCTCTATCAGAAGCGCGGTCTACAAAAATCTTTTCGCCATTATCTTTAATCAAAGCTAAGCGATAATCCACCGCATTATCGCTATCTGTATATTTCCGTATTTGTAAGTTTTTTAATTCGGAAATGCGGACCGTGTTGCCATGTTTTTTCAGGATAAGACCTTCTGCTTTGTCTACAAGTATTTGGTCGCCCGTTAACCAATAATAAAGGTTGGATAAAACTGCATATATTATCCAGAAAATGGCCAGAACAAAAATCCATTGGAACGGTTGATCTATCAACTCATTAATGCGCTTGGGAATGTCATTGGAAGGTGGGAAGTCAGTAATTTGGAGTAAGCTGCTCAGCCAAATAAGCAGAATAGCAGTTCCGACAATAAATCCTAAGAGGAACCTGCTACTCTTCCGATTAAGCACTAATCTGTTTGGTGTTCTTTCACTAACCGAGTAGAGCCTATGCTTCATAAGTCATTTTTATAATCTTGCCACTTACTATGCATAAACAAAATTTCTTTTTCTTATAGGTTTAGGCTTAGGTAAATCTAATTCATAATGGCGGTTAAATGCTTCATGCGCAACAGCAAACAAGTTGGATAATCCGCGAATTATTTCCTTGCTCATTCCTTTCTTATAATTAAGTATATCGGAAACAAGTCCCTTGCTCACTTTCAGTTTATCGGCTAAGGCCACTGCTTTTATTCCTCGCTCTTCCATCAAGGTTTTTAAAAGCGAAACCGGATCGTGCGTAGCAAAACCGTTATGCGCTTCATCCCATGTTTCAATCAGCAGGGTCAGCAAATCAACTTCGTCTTTCGCTGCTTTGCTTTTGGCTCTGCTATGCAACAGCGTTTCCAGTTCGTTGCAGTAAGCCTTGTATTGGCTTTTGCTTTTTATCACTTTATATTTCAAGGTTTCCATATCAATAAATATTTACGTTGTGCTGCTTGTTGTCTTTACAAAGTTTGTCATAAGCGGCATGTGTTCCAATCCAGCACACGAACAAATGCACCTGCTTTTCGCCAAACACATATTTGCCTATCATGCGGTAATTGTTGCCGCCTATATCAAACACCACACGCTCACTTCCTTTCCCCAACAAATCAGCCGAGCCAAAGGTTTTCTTTATATCGGCTGCGGTTTCCCAATCAGCAAACTTCACTTTGCTGAGCCACTGGCCAAACGGCAAGCGGGCTGCAGCATTCTCCTTCACAAAATCTTCAATGGTTTGCCTTTTTATAAGGTGAACGCGCATACGAATATACGGATTGACTTTAGATTAGTTCACATTTTGTGAACTTTTGTTTTTACATGTTTTGTCTGTATTGACCTCCTAGCTCAAACAGCGCATGCGTAATTTCTACGAGGGAGCTTACTTGAACAGTGATTGCATTTTCATGGCTACGCCCATTTCGCCTTTCACTTTTACTTTACCGCTCATAAAGGCGGTCATGCCGTTCAAGGTGCCATTGGATAGGGCAATAAAGTCTTCTTCCGAAACGGTCACGGTGCAGTCAGCTTCTTTATCTTCGGTAGTAACTACGTTGCCGGCACCGGTGCCGTCCACAAAAATTTTGTTGTCGCCAAAATCAAATTTCAAAGTTTTTCCAAGTGCGCCTGCTTTAGCAGCGCTGGCGGTTAAGCCTTCAAGAATAGATGCAAATGCCATGTTGTTGTTTATTTAAATTTAGTGAAGAATAATTTTTACTTAACGACCAGTTTTTTATGAGCGGTATGCCCTGCCTTGTCGCTTAACTGAACGGTATAAAAGCCCGCATTAAAATTGCTGAGGTCGAGGGTTTCGGTATCATACAGCAGGGCTTTGCGGTAAACCACGCGGCCGTTCATATCCAGAACCGATAAGTCAAATTCGCCTTCCTGTTTTACAATTTTCAGCTGGCTAGAAGCGGGGTTAGGAAATAGACGGAAAGCAATAAACTCCTGCTCCTGTATGCCATTGGGGCAGGCCGTTATTTTACCAAGAAGATATAAAGCAGCCGAAGTAATGGAGGGTTCCACACACTGCGCGTGGGTATAGAAACCGGAATTTACTGTCTGTATATCGGGTGCACCGTTGGCTCTCCAGGCAGTATCGGCACGAACGGCATTCAGATAGTTCACCTCTTCATCGTTGGTGCAATAGTGAATCTTTACCGGGTTTTGTGGTGCCCAGCCGAGCAAATCATTCTCTGCCAATACCTGGCGAAAGATATGAAGCGTGTCGTTGGCAAAATCGTTAATAACGGAATCTTTAATCATGTTTCGCGGAACGCTGTCGCAGAACTGGTTAATGTAGCTGAGAGAATAAAGCTTGCTGGAAAACAAAGGAGGAAGAATACTGTCGTACGGGCTTTTGAAAATGGACGAAGGGGTGGGATATACCTGCTGCAAAGAAGGATACACGGAGTGGTAGCCGAGTAAAAGAAAAGGCAAATAGCTTGGCACGGAAAAGCGGTTGGTGGAAAGCATGACATCCACCATGGTTTTCTTTAAATCATAAGGACCCGACATAGGCGCGCTGGCTACAATATTAAACTCAGCAGAAAAATTTTCCTGAATCAGCTTGTTGGTAGCCATAGTGGTATAGCCCCCCTGCGAATAGCCGGTAAGCAACACCTCACCGCTTAATTGCAGGGCCAGGGTATCGGCCAACTGACGGGCAGCGCGCATCATATTAACCGAGGCATAGCCGGAGTGAAAAGCATTGATGTAAGGATGAAAAAGAATGCTGCTATCGCTGTCGCCCAGGCCCAGTTCATCGGGCATTGCAGCCAGTACGCCACCGATACCTGCGAAGAAAAGTCCGATAGGTCTTTCGGGGCCCTCGTACGATGGCACCTCCAAACGTTTGGCGAAAGAGCCGTGTGCATAACAACCTAAAGCCACCGGACATGCCACATTTTTAGGCACCACCACAATACCCGAAGCATTCACTAAGGAATCAATGTGCTTATAGGGTGTTTTGTAAATTACCTGGTAAACATCAATGTCATATTGAGGTGCAATGGGAAGCGAAAAGCCGGACAGACTAAGAAAGCTATCTAAGGAAAACACTGTAAAACTTTGCTGAAGATGGTATGAAACTAATTGGGCAGAGGAAGTATAATGGAGAAACAGAGCAAATAACAGGGCAGGACAAAATCTTCTCATGTGCTATTTTATTTTAATGATGAAGAAAGGAAAACTTATTTGATATTGTGAAAAATCGATGGACTTTGAAAACATATTAAGGTTCTTTCCGGTAAATTTTCATTGCCCGATTTTGATCCAATTCTTAAATATTCGAATTGATAAGAAAATATACGGAAGGTTTTGGGCTTTAACCTGGCAGGACACTTATGCAGCCCATCTTTTGAAGAAATGTTTTGTATAGATTAAATGTAGGGTTGGAAAGTGGAATAAGAAATGGAAAAACAAGGAGATAATTTAGTGAACGGTTAGGGCTTGTTCGAACGACAATTTGGAATTGATTATGAGAATTAATTATTATTCAAAATAATATATTTGAGGTATGAGTAAATCGCCTATGGAAAGCAGAATTTTTTTCGATGAGGATTTATATAAAAGAGAGATACGGAAAGTTGCATTGTCAATAAGCGGGTTTATTTTTCTATATCTCCTTTTGTTCTTGTTCACTATCGCTGTGGCAATTTTTGCAGCCTTGGCAGGCATCGTATTAGCAATGGGTTACCCTCACCTTATCACTATTGCAGTGGGTATTAGTTTGGCACTTTTTGGGTTGTTTATCGTTTACTTCATGATTAAATTCTTATTTGTAAAAAATGATGTTACCGATCTATATAGGATTGAAATTTCACGAGATGAAGAACCCGAACTTTTTAACCTGATAGAAGACATTGCGCGTCAGGTAGACACTGAATCTCCAGGAAAGGTCTATTTATCGCACCGGGTGAATGCTTCAGTTTTTTACAACTCCTTTTCTTTTTGGACTTTGCTTTTTCCGGTTAAAAAGAATCTTGAAATAGGATTAGGATTGTTTAATACGTTGAATGTGTCTGAGCTAAGCTCAATTATTGCCCATGAGTTCGGGCATTTTAGTCAAAGATCAATGAAGTTTGGGCCTTATATTTATCACGCTAACCGAGTTATTTATAATATGCTTTACCAGAATGAGGCGTGGGAAACTAATGTTAACAATATTGGCAATCAATACTGGGCCTTCAAAATTTTCTCCTCCTTATCTCTCTATTATGCACAATTTGTAAAAGGGGTAATGCAGAAGGTTTATGAGTTTATAAATGTCCGGTATATGTCCCTCAGCCGACAAATGGAGTTTCATGCCGATTCTATTGCGGTAGGGATATTCGGCAGTGAGGCCTTTAAAAAAGCTATGCTGAAAGTTGAGTGGACGGATGTAGCCATGAATGAAACTCTGGATGCCCTAACTTCTGTTTCTGACGAAAACCTGAAAAGCAAAAACCTTTTTAATTGTCAGCAGTATGTTATAAAAGAATTGGCGGTATTGAATGATGTAAAGTTCACAGAGGGTACTATTGAGATAAAAACCGAAGGCGAAAACAAGGACCGTTATAGACCTAGGGTAAAAATAGAAGACCAGTGGGCATCGCATCCGTTGATGAGTGAACGGCTGGAGAATGCCGAAGCTTTAAATATATCACAACCCGTTAACGGAGCCCTGTGCTGGACATTGCTTGCAAGGCAAAATATAACTCAAGAACGTTTAACTGAACACGTCTATACAATTGCTAACGTGAGTGCAAGCGGAGAGTTGACAGGAGAAGAATTTGGGAGGCGGTACACACAAAAACTTGATTTGTACTCTTACCCGAAAGTATACAACGGATACTATAACAACCGAAGTATTGAATCTTTT
>JAZKEP010000182.1:0-5146 GCA_040387015.1 Bacteroidota bacterium | reverse complement strand
CGGAGGTAATGAATGACCACCGTATATTTTTTCCTTTTGTGGGTTTAGCACTGGCTGTTGTGTGGACTTCTTATCTATTGCTGAAAAGTTATATTGAAAAAAATCCTGCGTATGGTTTTACTTTTATTCTAGTACTGATACTATGCGGTTATGCGTATGGTACGAATAGCCGGAACAAAATATGGAAAAGCGAAGAGACCCTTTGGAACGATGTAAGCATCAAGAGTCCTAAAAACGGAAGAGGATTGATGAACTATGGTCTGGTGTTTATGGGCCGTGCCTCTTATGATACGGCTGATTATTATTTTACAAAAGCGCTGGATTATGCTCCCCGCTATTCGTTACTCCATGTAAATATGGCTGTGCTGAAAAGTGCCACGGGAGATAATGTTGCAGCTGAAAACTACTTTAAGAATGGAATTTCTTATGGGCCGAATGAGGCAGGAAATTATTATTTCTATGCCAGGTTCCTGAAGAATAACGGACGTAAAGATGAGGCAATTGCGAATTTGTATTCCTGTCTTCGATTAGTGGACGCGCGCATGGATGCTCGCTATATGCTGATGCCTTTACTTTATGAGCAAAAGCGTTTAGAAGAACTTAAAACCGTGGCGGCACGAACACTTCAACTTTCTCCTGATGATGCCACAGCCTCTGCTTATTTGAAGATGGCTGAAAGCGGAAAGTCTCAACTGGAAGTTGAAAAGGAGAGTAGTGTCAATTTTAAAACACCCGAACAATTTCTAAACCTAAGTTTACTCTGCTATAATGCGGGTGATTTTGAAGGTTGTATTGATGCTGCGGAGAAGGCATTAGCTTTAAAGTCTGATTATGCCGAGGCTTATAACAACATTTGCTCTGCTTATAATGCAATGAATAAATTTGAGGAAGGAGTAAAGGCCTGTGAAGCAGCGTTGAAGATAATACCTAACTATGCCTTGGCAAAGGGCAATTTAAACTATGCAAAAAGTAAACTACCGAAATAATAATCTATATCGCCTTGTTTAAATCATCACATGAACCAATCAAAAAAGGTAGCGGTCGTAATTCTGGGTTGGAACGGAAAGAAATTTCTGGAACAATTTCTTCCATCGGTGGTCAAATATACTTCTGCGGAGTTATGTGAAATTATTGTAGCAGATAACTGCTCCACGGATGATTCAGTAGAGTTTGTCCGAACAAATTATCCTAATGTGCGGGTCATACAAAATCATTCTAACATTGGTTATGCGGGTGGATATAATGAGGCACTCAAACAGGTATATGCAAAATATTATGTATTGCTGAATCAGGATATTGAAGTTACGGAAGATTGGGTGGAGCGTGTAATTGAAGAAATGGAGCGCGATGAAAACGTTGCTGCTGCACAACCCAAGTTGAGGTCATATCACAAGCGGGATTACTTTGAATATGCAGGTGCCTGTGGAGGTTATCTTGATTGGTACAGTTATGCATATTGCAGGGGAAGGATTTTTGTTACCTGCGAAAAGGATGAAGGCCAGTACGATGATGTAAGAGAGATTTTTTGGGCAACCGGGGCCTGTATGTTTCTGCGCTCCGATATATTTTGGAAAGTGGGAGCATTGGATACAGATTTTTTTGCTCATCAGGAGGAAATTGATTTGTGCTGGCGTATTAAGAATGCGGGATATAAAATTTTATGTATTCCTTCCTCCGTTGTTTATCATGTGGGTGGTGGAAGCCTCGCTAATGGAAGTCCGCATAAAGTTTACCTGAATTTCAGGAACAACCTTATGATGATGTTCAAGAACCTAAGAAAGAGAGAGTTGATATGGAAAATTTTCATTGTAAGATTAATAATGGATGGGTTGGCCGCCATACACTCGGTGGTAAAGAAAGGTCACTTTCGCGATTTGCTGGCTATTCTAAGAGCGCATTTCTCTTTTTATGCAGCGATGCCCGAATTGATGCAAAAACGGAATCAAATACCTCACCCTTCTTCGGTGCATCTTAATAAGGTGAATGTGGTATGGCAATATTTTGTAAAGGGCAGGAAAAAATACAGCGATTTGTGAGCTAAACTTTTAGGTACGCAGTGCTGCTAAATCGGCAGGGGTATCAATACTCAAAGATTCATGATCGGTCAACGCACATTTAATTCGATAACCGTACTCAAGCCAGCGCAATTGCTCCAGGCTTTCTGTAAGTTCTAAAGGGGAAGGGAGTAGCTTCACTATATCAACAAGCACATCTTTCCGGTAACCATAAAGCCCAATGTGTTTGTAGAAAACAGGTTTCTTGTTATTTGCAGGAATATCTTCATCCGGACTTTCAGTGTGCTGAAAACCATGAATGTGTAAAATTGAATCTCCCTTTATAAAGGGAATCATGCTTCGGCTGAAATACAAGGCTTCCATATTTTTATCAATTACCACTTTCACCCGTGCAGCATTTTGAAGTTCCTCATTCAGTGGATATTGTTTTATCAGCGTGGCTATTTGAACAGCTGCAGCAGAGAAACATTTTGCAATCAGGTCAATTTGCTCCGGTTGAATAAAAGGTTCATCGCCCTGTATATTGATGATTACATTAGTATCTAAGGTCTGCGCAACTTCGGCACATCGCTCGGTTCCGTTTTTGTGTGCAGGTGAAGTCATAACAACCTTGCCGCCAAAGTTTTTTACCTCATTAAAAATTCTCTCATCATCTGTAGCAACAATAACTTCCGAAAGTGATGTCGCTTTCATAGCTTGCTCATAAACTCTGCGAATCATCGTTTTTCCTTCAATATCAATCAACGGTTTGCCGGGAAAACGGCCTGATGCATAGCGGGAAGGAATGATACCGATTACTTTCATTGTGTCACGCAAATCTATGTTTTCTCACATACAATAAATAGCACGTCCTATAAACGAACAAAATCCGGTCAAATGACCGGATTTTGTTCGTTTAACTTCTTCTGTGATTCTTATTCCAACTCAATAGTTTGAGAATATCCATCTATGGTTTGAATAGCTAGATTATCGCAGGTTCCATCACCATAATCTATAAAACGATCCGACTCGTCAGTGCTCTGAATCTGAGTTACACCTTTTACAAAGTGCTCACATTCCGGGGAGTTGATTTTTGTAAGCGGATCAGTGATAGTAACCAGCGATTGTCTACCGGTAGCCGTGCTGAAATTGAAGAATCCGCTGATGCTGAAAACATCATCATCATTCATCCACGTATTTCCACCTTCAATCCATTCAAAAAACTGCTCACTGTCAAATTGAGTAACACCATTAACAAGTGAGTGATCCTGAACATCAACAAAATATCTTAACCGGGGAAATCCATTACCACTCAACCCGGTATTTTCCAAAGTCATAGTTCCTTTCACTTCGTCATTATTGATGAAAAAGCCGGTGAAAGAATAAGTGACAACGGTTCCTGCTATTTGTATATCCTCGTTGTTATAAGCAAGGGTAATTATTCCCTTGCGCACAATACCATCTTCATCCGAACAGCCGGTACCATAATCAAAAGTGGTGGTTTTCGGGTCAGATATTGAGTCTACGGTCATAGTAACGCAGTCGAATGAACCATTTTTAAAAACAAAAGAACTACTGTTAGATGTCCATACCAGTTTTGCAAGTTCCTGTGCAACTTTTTTTGCTTCCTCATTCTGGAAAGCAGAGTTGTTTTTAACTGTAAGTTTCTCCTTTTGGCAGGAGTTGAGTGCAAGCATGGTTATACATGCTGTAATAACTGTAAAGGTTTTAGTCTGTTTTAGCATAGCGCATTTTCGGTTTACCAATGGATGACGTTGTCATTCCGCTTGTGTGTTATGTAATAAAATATCTGCATGCATTGACTTATCGCCAATGCGTTGCGCGTATTATTACGGCAAGCGTGAAAAAAAAGTTTCAGCTTAGTAAAACAATAAATGGGATTGCCCGGTGAATCAGGAAGTGAAAGGCTGTGTTTTAGTTAGTATTTATTTATCCGAAGCTTTAGTGGGATCAAGTAAATCGTAAAACTGGTCGAGCTTAGGCATAATAATAATCCTTGTTCTGCGATTAGTGGCTCGGCCTTCCGGATTCTCATTCGATGCAAGGGTGTTATACTCTCCGCGACCTGCGGCAATCAGTTTGTTGGGATCTATTTTATAATCCTTTTGTAAAACTCTTACAACCGCAGTTGCCCTTTTTACACTCAAATCCCAATTATCCCGAATGCAATCCGTGCTGATAGATTTATTGTCGGTGTAGCCTTCTACCATCACTTCCATATCGGGCTTGGTTTCTATAATAGAGGCAATTTTACCCAAAACAACTTTTGCTTTTGAAGTAAGATTGGAACTTCCTGAAGTGTAAAGCATTTTGTCGGATAGATTAATCATCACTACTGTTTTGTCAACTGCAATCTCAATATCCTTGTCGTCTAAACCCTCCTGCAACACACCTTTAAGATTTACTGACAAAGCAAGATTCAGTGAATCAGCTTTTGTTTTTGCTGCCTGCAAAAGATGAATGTATTTGTCTTTCTGCTCAAGTTGCGCGAGTGTTTGTGCGATATTATCATTGGCAGTCTTCGTCAATACAGTTAAATCACCAACCTGTGTAAGTTGCTTGTCACGTAGTTCTCTGCAATCAGCCAGCTGGTCTTTTAACATTGTGTTTTGCTCTGCTTTATTGTTGAGTGAGTTGCGGGTGTCTTTGAGGTCATTTTCGCAGAGAGTCTTTTGCTCATTGCACGAATGAAGCAATGCATTGGCTTTGTCCAAATCGCTTTTCAAAGCTTTAAACTTCTTTTGAGTAACGCAGGAGCTAATTACAAAAGGAATAATTAGGATTATTAAGAAACGTGGAAGCATTTTCATAGTCTGTAATTTTTGCGCGCGAATGTATGAATTAATTGAAGTGTCCTAGGAGGGTTTTGTACTTTCGCTTTATGAATACTAACCAACAGGCCGTACAAATACTGGCCGATTCCTTTTTGCATTACCCGCTTATGCGCTTTGCGTTTGATACTACCGATGCGCATCGGAGTGTGTTGCTGCAAAAACTATTTAATAAAAGTGTAGCGGCCGCTTCTATGTTTGGTGGAGTGCTAGTAAGCAATGATGGGCATGCTGCGCTTATCTGGCAGACGGGTAAATGCTTCCCGCTAACACTGTGGAACGAACTGTTCGCGGGTATGC
>JAZKEP010000181.1:0-3879 GCA_040387015.1 Bacteroidota bacterium | reverse complement strand
GCATCCTGTTTGCACTAACAGACATACTGCTTAAAAACATAAAACCACTGGGTTGGAAAAATTCCAACTACCGGGTTTCTTTTTGGGTAATCTTTCTTTCGTTTTTATCGGCAGAAGTAAGTTTACGTTATATACTTAAAACCGAATTAACCTTTACCGAACAAAATGGTTCTCACTGGTATTCTTCGCCCTACAGGCAGATACATTTACAGAATATTCTGCGGAAATATGTTTTTAAACAGGAAGATGTTTGCCTTAAAATTTCGAAGCCCAACTCAACCGTAGTTGACCGTAAAAACGAATTTTCTTTTGAGCATCATTACAATGCAATAGGCATACGGGAACGCAACCTGCCCCGGCAAAAAATTGATTTATCAAATGTTACTCTCGGCTTGGGTGATTCTTTTACCGAAGGGGTCGGCACGCATCAGGACTCTACATGGCTGCGGCAATTAGAAACCTTGCTGCTGACGCATGATAAAAATGCGCTTACCATCAATGGAGGATCAAACGGGGGCGATGTATTTACTGCTTATTACTTGCTGGAACATTTGTTGTATGAATACTGTCATCCTAAAACCATTGTCTTAAACATTAATTTTAGCGATATTAATGATGTAATCATTCGCGGTGGCTACGAACGCTTTATCAGCCACTCGGAAATGAAATATAATTCCGCTCCCTGGTGGGAGACTATCTATTCGTTCTCATACATTTTCAGAAGTGTCATGCACAACATTTTCCATTTCCAATGGAACTATTACACACCCAAGGAATTTGCGCAGAAAAAAGAAGAAGCCTTGGAGCAGATTGATAGCTGCTTGTTTCATCAGTATATTCCCTTTGCCCGGCAAAAGGGAATAGAATTAGTAGTAGTTTTTTCTCCCGTGCAATCGGAAATTGAAAGCAATAATTTCCCTTATGTGAAAAGCAAAAAACATTTAATAAGCGAAGGCATTGTGGTGGTTGATTTGTACGAAGACTTTAAAAAACAAGGAGGTAAGATGAGTGATTATTTTTGGAAAACTGATTTGCATAACAATGCAAAGGGTTATGGTGTTTGGGCAAATGCCATCCATCAGGAACTTGGTTATGGCCGGGCCATTGCCCGCAACAGGCACTGATTTTTATTTGGCAGTAGTAGCTTCCTTTGCTTTTCTTTTTATCTCTTGTTTTTCGGCTTTTGCTTTCTTTCTGCGTTCCACTACTGCCTTATCGGTTTGAAATAATTCAATCGGCTTATCAAATTCCCTGCTGTAAGAAATACCTACACCTGTGCGGTTGTTGTTCCGCGAGTTGAAGTAATCGTAATTAGTTCTATTAAAAGCTTTGGCACGCCAGCGCGCATCAGGGGTAAGCGCATACTGAATTTGAAAATCACCGGTGGGTATCACTCCTCTGCCTGCTCCTGTTCCGGCTGAGTCAAGCCCGGAGTTTCCGAAATCGAAATTACCCCCGGCACTAATAGTTAAGCGGTTATTAAGCAATCGCTGCTGCAAAGCTAACTGCAATTCTCTGCGGGTATCTAAAGTTGGTTGTGTAGCTGAAGTTGTATTTGTTTGATCATACTGACGAAAGCCCACGTTAATATCTAAATTTTGGAGTGCATCGTTGCCCGTATAATCTAAAAGATTGCCGAGATAATTCGATAACTGAGAAGAAACAAATTCACTAACGGTATTCGCTGCAGTAGCTCCAGTATTGCCAAACATATCGTTGGCACTTGCTGCGGATGGAAGAAAGCGGTTCATCACAAGCAAGCCAAATACCTGCTTATTCAGTTCGTTCTCATTGGTTTTTAAAATTGCCAGCTTTTGCTCCAGGTAACTTCTAATAAGCGGATCTACATCTACTGCAACAAAATTGAAATTGATGTTTGGCTTCTCCAATACTCCGGTTAAGCCCAGAAGCAATTTAATAGTAACTCGGCTTCGGGCAGCCTCCACTATTGACGTTGGAGCCACATCCGCAATTAAATCACTTACTGAACTTCGCACCAGGTATTCAGCATTTATGTTCACGCGGGCCTTGCTTACTTCCCCGTTAAAATTGATGTTTCCTCCGCGATTAATTTCAAAACGTTTATTCAATATATTCTGCAAAGTGAACAGATAACTTCCGCGGTCAATTTCAAAAGCCCCGTAAATAGTCATGTTACCTACTCGGGGAATTTCAAGCTTCAGATTTCCGCTACCGTAAGTTGTCAGAATATCACCTGCTACAGGATCGAGAATAATATCCATTCGGGCATCGGGTGTAGCTTCCACCTCTAAAATGAAGTTAACACCATTCAATTTAAGTTGAGGGGCCAAGGCCACAGCTGGCTGCGGTTCTTTATCGTTTACAAATTTGTAAAACCCGTAGCGATTGGTTTCATAAGATGAATTAATGGGTAATCGGATATAGGTGCCGGGCTTTGTTACAGCAAATGCACGAATGATAGGACTGCTGATATCTCCACTGAAAGTAACACTGCCGGCCCCATAAGCTACTCCATAAAAGTTAGGGCTTTGTTTAGCTGTTGTGTTTATAAACTGTGCGTTTTCTGTCCTCACTTTTAAATCAAGCGAAAACTTCTTAAAGCTTTCATGATTGATTCGGCCCGTGGCCTGAAGCGGATTGTTTCGGTCATCATAAATCTTAAGATTGGGAAAAGAAAAACCATGCTCATCCAGAATTACTTCCTGCCGATCAACGTGGTAAGTGGTATTAAGAAAAGAAATGGTCACTGTATCATCCACCAATAACACTTTCCCGGTAAGCAAAGGTTTGCTCAAAGGTCCTGCAATAGTGGCATGAACTTCGGCATATCCACGACAGTTTTTTACATACTTCTCTGTAAAAAATTTATAGTTAAGAAAATTCAAACCTAAGCGGGGCGCATCTATGTCAATTTTCACAGTAGGAGCTTTTCCTTCCAATGAAATGTTGCCTTTTGCCTCTATGAAATTGTTGACACTTTTTACAGATGCATAAACATTCACATTCTTCCCGGCTTCATCCAAACGCATGTCTACATTCACATCGCCAATTAATTCGGCACCTAGTTTAAACTCATCAACTACCAAATCAGCATAAATGTTCGGTCTGTAGAAAATATCTTCTACGACTAACTTACCGTTTATAGCACCATGCAGGTCCTTCATTTTGGTGGCAAACATTCCTGTAAAATCACTGATAGTTGTATTATCTAATGTAAACCTAAGGGAAGTAGAGGTATCATTTTTCAGATAACTGCTAATGAAAATTGCTTCATCCTGCGTTCTAAAAACCAGGTTTTGAGTAATAATTTTTTTACCCTCAATAAAAATGAAATTGTTCTTTTCGAACTGCCAGTAATTATTACCGAGCTTTACATCTGAAGGATCTAAGCGAACCAGTGCCTTACCTTTAAGAGGGGTAAGAAAGGCTGTAAGATTAGCATAGTTAAACTTTCGCTTGTCGGCCATAGATACATCAAAACGAACATCCTTATTGTCCAGTGTTTTCGCTAAAACACCAACAGTATCCAATAACAAACTATCTCCGTTATATATCTTATCTACCTCTGTACGAAAATCAACATCCCCTCTTTTAAACTGTGTATTTAGATCTATACGATAAGCGCTGTAATTGGCAAATTTAAGTTCCGGAATATCTGCTTTCAGGCTAACTTGGTGGTCAATGCTATTGAAGCTACCTTCAATATGCGAATTTCGGATGAGTTTAAACTTAGGGTGGATTATCCGGGTTAAATTCCCCGGCTCATAAATCCTAAGATCAACCGTAAAATCCTGCGGACTACTTGCAGAGGTATCTACATAATCTTCGGTAAAAGTATACTTAGCGAAAGCGGCCAATGCTTTGGGCAATTCCTTAAGAGTGAAATTTCCACCAATT
>JAZKEP010000180.1:0-9994 GCA_040387015.1 Bacteroidota bacterium | reverse complement strand
CCTGGCAGGCATTGCCTTGTTTCTTTCCCATTTATCGAAGAACGGGAAAACTGCCTCCATGCTCCGCTCATCTTATCCCAGCTATTTTATAGCTAAGAAGAAAGTGGACCTGGACTCCTCAGTGAACATTGAACAACTCTTTGCCGACATTGAGAAGAAATACAGCAAGTATCAAGTAAATACAATTGACGGTTTAAGGATAGATTTCGACACAGATTGGGTTCATCTCCGCAGATCGAACACCGAACCTATTATCCGCATTTATGCCGAGAGTAATTCTGAAACTACCGCCAACAACATCGCTAACCAGATTATGAGTGATCTGCAGCTATTCAGCAAAAAGTAACTTTCCTTCGTGGATAAGATAGTGGGCATCGTAATAAGCAGAAAGAAAAAATTTGCGATGTTCGTTCTATGAATCCCACCATTCTCATAATTGATGATGATAATGATATGCGGTCCCTTTTGGTTCGTATTGTCAGCAAAGAAGGATATAAAGTATTTGATGCAGACGATGCTGCGGCAGGGTTAAAAATACTTGAAAGGGAAGAGATAAATGTAGTGCTCAGCGATGTCAACCTGCCCGATGCCAACGGTGTAGAATTAGTACAAATCATCAAAGCAAACAATCCTTTTACGGAAATAATTGTAGTGACCGGCTACGGAAGTATTGAAGGCGGTGTTCAGTCTATAAAGAACGGAGCCTTTGATTATTTGGTGAAAGGCGAAGACAATAAAAAGATAATCCCCCTCATCAGCAAGGCAATTGATAAATCACAATTACAATACCGCATTCACCAATTAGAGCAAAAGGTATTTGATAAGTTCAGCTTCGACAATATTATAGGTAGTTCAGCTGCTATTACACGTTCAAAAGACCTGGCTGGTAAAGTTGCCCAAACTGACGCGAGCGTTTTGTTATTAGGTGAAACAGGAACCGGAAAAGAGGTATTTGCGCAAGCCATTCACGAAACAGGAAAGAGAAAGCTAAAGCCTTTTGTGGCCGTTAACTCGAGCAGTTTCGGAAGAGAAATTCTAGAAAGTGAATTATTCGGTCATAAAGCTGGAGCCTTTACAGGTGCTACAAAAGATAAACGAGGCTTGCTGGATGAAGCCAACGGAGGGACTATATTTTTTGATGAAGTAGGCGAAATGAATATTGACCTCCAGGCTAAACTCCTTCGTGTATTAGAAACACAGCAGTTCCACAAGGTAGGTGATTCCAAGCCTACTAAGGTGGATGTAAGGATTATAGCAGCCAGCAACCGCGATTTAGAAAAAGAAGCTCGTGAAGGTAACTTCCGCTTAGACCTGTTTTACAGGCTTTCCGTGTTTGAGATTATTCTACCACCCCTTGCAGAACGTTTAGATGATATAGAATCTATCTCCTTACATTTTATAAGAATGTATGCTACAAGAATGAACAAACCTGTACCCGAGATAAGCAAAGAGTTTTCGAAGGCGCTTACCAAGCATCCATGGAAAGGAAATGTGCGTGAATTGAAAAATGTAATCGAAAGGGCGCTTATCATCTGTGACAAAACTTTACTTCCAGAACATCTGCCTTTCGAGTTTGATTCAACTTCTTTAGGACATCCGACTTTTGATCTTGCTGTGATGGAAAAACAGCATATCATGAAAGTATTGAATCATGCTCGCGGCAATAAAACTGAAGCTGCCCGTCTTCTCAACATTGGCCTTACTACACTTTACAGGAAACTCCAAGAATATGGACTGGAAAAGAAAGAAGGTGTAAATCCTATTACTTAACACCATCTCAACGGCATGCGTGCCACCACCTTTGGGCGTTTTTTATATCTATTCAAATAAGAACCACAACAGGAATAAATTTTACTTTCGCCCCACTATATGAACTTGAATTTTTCAAATACAGTTATCGGGCGGTTGCGACTAATAGGAATAATTGAAGGTGTATCTTACCTTTTTCTGCTATGCGTGGCTATGCCTCTGAAATATTTTGCAGGTCTGCCTGAGGCGGTTAAATATACCGGATGGATTCATGGAGTGCTTTTTGTACTCTATATGATGGCTCTCGTTCACGTGAGGTTAAACTTGCCTTGGACATTAAAGAAACTAGTCATAGCATTTGTTGCTTCTTTAATCCCGTTTGGAACTTTCCTTATGGATAAAACATTGAGTGAAGAAGAGAACTCCCTTTTAAGGAAAGTATAGTTAAACAAACGAACTACTTATAGCTTACAGCCTTTACTACCTCAATCACTTTTGCAACTGAAGGCATATAACCTTCAACCAGGTTGGGAGCATAAGCCATAGATACATCAGCCCCGCAAACTCTCCTGATAGGAGCATCCAGATAATCGAAAGCATAACGCTGCACTCCAAACGTAACTTCCGAAGCTACTGAAGTAAACGGCCAACTCTCGTCCACAATAACCAAGCGGTTAGTTTTCTTTACCGATTGTATAATGGTTTCAAGATCGAGCGGGCGGATAGTGCGAAGGTCAATCACCTCCGCGCTGATACCTTCTTTTTCCAATTCCTCAGCAGCTTTAAGCGCCAGTTTCATCATTTTGTTGTAAGAAACAATAGTCACATCAGTTCCTTCGCGTTTTATATCACATTTACCAATGGGAATAAGGTATTCCTCTTCCGGTATTTCTCCAAGATCACTGTACATCACTTCGCTTTCCATAAAAATAACAGGGTCATCATCGCGAATAGCGCTTTTTAATAAGCCCTTTGCATCGTACCCATTAGAAGGAGAGATAACTTTTAAGCCGGGTACAGAGGCTACCATGTTGGTGAACATTTGCGAATGCTGAGCGCCTAACTGCCCTGCGGCACCGTGAGGTCCGCGAAAAACAATAGGGTTGCCGAACTGACCCGCACTCATCGAAAGCATTTTTGCAGAGCCGTTAATGATTTGGTCAATAGCAAGCAACGCAAAGTTCCAGGTCATAAACTCAATTATAGGCCGGGTTCCGTTCATGGCTGCTCCTACCCCAATACCGGCAAATCCGAGTTCGGAAATAGGAGTATCAATCACCCGTTTGGCACCAAATTCTGCCAGCATTCCCTGGCTCACTTTATAAGCCCCATCATATTCAGCTACTTCTTCTCCCATCAGAAACACCGAGGGATCTCTTCTCATCTCTTCGCTCATGGCTTCGCGAAGCGCTTCACGGAATCTTATCTTTCGCATATTTAATTTTAGAGGACGTAAAAATATAAATTGATTATAAGTGGATACTATTCTTAAGTCTTCCGAATCAGAAATAAATAATAAAGCATCAGCACACCCAATACAATAGCGCTAAAAAAGTATTCATGACTGAATTTCATTAAGTGATGATGATACACGGTTATATAACAAAGAGCAGCAAAGCGACATATATTCAGACACACTACAATCGGTATTCCGGTAACAATAGCAAACAACTTTCGGGTATTACTCAAATCCGAAATAAAAATAAGCATGCTGAAGTAGTAAATCAACTGAAAACCGAGACAGTAATTGCCAAGGCCTACGCCATGGCGGTCTTTTATACGCAGCACATAGCCGGTGTTCTCAGTGGCATATCCTCCTATATTAAGAACCTTCTCAGACCCGTTAAGAACCACCCAGCGCATGGCATTGTTTAATGCCTCCCATTGTTCACTCAATCTTGGAAATAGCCTTTCTTCGAGCGGAATCCTTTCCTCACCTGTAATGTAAACTATTCCTTTCCACGATAACCAAATGGCTAGCAATTGAAGAAGAAAAAGAGAAAGGTCTTTCACGTTCTTCGTTTGCTGTCTACTCATATCTGAAAATAACAAAATAAAAAAGGCCGGCAATGCCGGCCTTTTTATCGTTATACATTGTAAAGTTTTTTACTTTGTACCTTTAAGATGGGTGGCTGATGGGACTCGAACCCACGACCAATGGTACCACAAACCACTACTCTAACCAACTGAGCTACAACCACCGTGTTGAGGCGCAAAAATAACCAAAGGAAGAAATTAGCGAAATTCTAGCTGCGAAATCTGAATTAATTCTTCTTTGGAGGAGTCATGTCTATGGTAAGATTGAAGGATCGCTCTACGCCATTAAATGGTGACTTTACCAGTTTGTTATCCTTGTCAAGCAACTCGAGTTTAACTTTATGCCCACCAAATTTTAAACCTTCTATAATATAAGGGGCCCATTTAGTTAACATAAACTCCTTATCATCAACCGTTGCGCGAACTTTATAACCCTTAGGAGAAAGATTGCAATTGATCAGATAAAAATCAAGCATAATTTTTCTATTCTCATTCTCACCAACATATTCTCCTTTGGGGCGGCTGAAGAAGATATGAGGAGCTTTTTCATTAAAATCATCTTTTGCATCAGGTCCAACGTTAAACTCACGTATAAGATGTGCCTTCTTAGTCTTAATGCTTTCGTGGTATGAACGCGATAGAAAAGCCAGGAGCACATGATGCCCTGGTTTCATATCTGATACAATTTTCGGACTATAGGAAGCTACATAAGGTGCATTATCCATAATAAAATGAATGTGCTGCCCTTTGGATGAGTTGGCGCACATGTTCTTACCCGCATCGGGTGTTTGAGCACCCAGCTGGAAATTTTTTACAGTAAAATCAAATGTATTTTCACCTTCCTTAAGGGTAGCTTCGTTCAAAGGGGTTGCAAGTTGAAGCTCAGCATTTGAAAACTCGGGAGAACCCAGCAATTCATAAACCTTAGCATCTCCAAAATCCTGAGCCACCTCCTGCGACTGGGCGGAAAGGGATAAAGATAATGCGGTAAGTAGCGTAAGAGATTGACAAAAATATTTTCCAAACATATTACAAGGATTTAAACTCAAAGCTATGATATTTTCTAACTTTGGCTCGAAGCTTAACTAAATTTAATGCCCTTCAGCCTTCCCGCTTTACTACATCGCATCTCTCCTTCTAATCTTTCCTCCCTCCAGCTATTTCAGCTTATACGCTACGGCACTTTTCTGCTTATCGGCATTGCTTTTGCGAAACTGGAATTGCCGTTAAGTCAAATTGGAAACTTTGAAACATTCCTGCTGATAAGCGGAATGGTCAGTTTCTTTTGGGTTAGCGGAATAATCAATACGCTGCTTTCGATTTACCCGAAGAAGAGCGAACAGGAAAAGAAGGAGGTGCTATTCTCTACCTTTATTTCGCTTCTTGTTTTTAGCCTTGTTGCCGGGGGCCTGCTGTTTATCTTTTCCGAAAATCTGCTTTCGTTTCTGGATAAAACAGAAAATGGCATCAACCGGCTGGTCTTCATTTATTTGATTCTCAATTGCCCTTCTTTCCTGATAGAATACATTCTGTTTTTGAAGGAAAAGAAAAAGGAACTTGTTTACTACGCCATTCTTTCTTCGCTGTTAACACTTGCTGCCGTTCTTCTGCCGGTGTTATTTAATTATGGAATATCTTACTCTTTTGCAGGATTAACAGCACTGGCAGGAGTTAAGTTTATCATTCTCCTTTTCCTGATTTCACGCTATGGCAGTTTTACATTCAATGCGGGAATGACCACTACCACCCTTCGTATAGCTGCGCCTCTCCTGCTTTCCATTTTTGTAAGCGGCTCGGCTGAATACATAGACGGTATGCTTGTGAAAGCCAAATTTGACGATGTAAGTTTTGCTGTTTACCGTTACGGAGCCAAAGAATTACCGCTGCTGCTTATTATTGCCAATACATTCAGCATGGCTATGATTCCTTCCATTGCCAGTAACCTTAGCCAAGGCATGGCCGAGCTAAAAAGAAAGAGTACCCAATTAATGCACGTCTTCTTTCCTCTTACAATAGTATTGATGTTGTGCAGCGGTTACATTTATAAATATGCTTTTAGCGAAAGTTTTATTTATAGCGCGCTTATCTTCAACATCTATCTTCTGCTTAGTATTCCGCGGTTAGTGTTCCCTCAAACCGTTTTAACCGGAATGCAGCGTACTAAGTTTCTGTTGCTCTCTTCGCTATTAGAAATAACCCTTAATGTTTCGCTCAGTATCTGGCTGGCGGGTAAAATAGGCTTATCGGGCATTGCTTTAGGAACCCTGATAGCCTTCTGCTTTGATAAAATTTTTCTGGTTTCGGTTAATTATTTTGTTTACAAAATAAAGCCCTCGGCTTATTTAAATGGCGGTGTATTTTGTATCTATTCCATTGCAACTTGTATAGCCTTTCCATTGAGCTATTTTATACTTAAGGATTTAGGATAAAACCGCTGCAACACCTTCACTATCAAAGACTAACACCTTAGCTTTAACATACCATTTGCAGGTTGTAATTTGGTTACTTCCTTACTGTAACTTTAGCGAATAAGAGGTCGTAAACATCAGCATAACAACACAAGAAGTTATGAAAAAAATTTACTCCCTCTTCGCAGCCTTATTAATTATCACAGCAGCTAATGCAAAAACCTTTACCGTTACCTCAGGCAAATGGTCGGATGTTTCTGTTTGGGGCGGTAAGTATATTGGCACAACTATTAAAGCGGAAGATGAGGTTATTATAACAGGGCAGATTACCATGAACACTTCTATTGTAGTGGAAGGAACCCTTACCGTAGCAAAAGGTGGCGGTATGGTAGGCATGAAAGATTTAGTGATTGCTAAAGGTGGTGCCTTTGTAAACAACGGCAACACGGTTATGAAAAGAATTTTGAACCGTGGTTCAGTAAAGAACAACATGATAATGGAAGCCATTATGGATATTCAGAATGAAAGTTCCATGGAAAATAACAGCATTATGAGTGGCAACAGTTTCGATAATTTTGGCGGCACTGCAGCGGGTAACAATGGCGCTTACTTTGTAAACAACACCGTAAACTCTTCTCCGGCCTCTAAGTTTGGTGGCGATGTAAAAGTATATTACGGTAATGCTAACGAAAGCCAGGCAACTTCTGCTTCAATCATGAACGTAGAAACAACGGTAAGTTCTGAGGCGGTTCTTTTATCGGTTATCAATCCTTTAAGAAAAGATGTTTCGGTTTTTTCTATCGAAAAAAGCACCGATGGGGTGAACTACGCACTGCTTGAAATGGTTACCAACGTAACTAAGGACAGCGATGTGGCAATGTCTTTCACCGACTATACCATCAACAACCAATTGACTTACTACCGTGTAACAGCCATTACCGTAAATGGCGATAACACAGTTCTTCCGATTACCGCGGTAAAGGCTCCGACAAACGGATACGCCATGGCGAGATAACATCGGGATACACATAAAAATTAACTAAAAAAGCGGGTCCGTGTTGGCTCGTTTTTTTTGTTTATAAGCACCGAAGACTTTATACTGCGGTGGCACCCAAATTCATCCGCCTGCACTACTTGCTCAGGTTGCGGCATCTGTTTTTAGCCTTTTAGCAACGCTCTTCATGGTTTGCTCTTTCATCTTTAAGATAAAGGCATTACTTTTTAACAAAAGGGCAGCTCTCTTTGACCTAGGGGCATCCTTCTTTAGTCTAGGGGCGGCTCTCTTTAAAGAAAGGGCAGCTCTCTTTAGTGGTGGGGCGCCATTCTTTAATGCACGGGCGCCTCTCTTTAATCAACGGGCGCCTCTCTTTAATCTAGGGGCGCGTGCCCCGAGGTTAAAGAAGGATGCCCCGCCATCAAAGAAGAGTGCCCCTAGACTAAAGAAGGATGCCCCACCACTAAAGAGAGCCGCCCCGCCACCAAAGAGGAGTGCCCCGCCATCAAAGAGAGGCGCCCCGCCACCAAAGAGAAGTGCCCCATGGCTAAAGAAAGGAGATGCTCCCTCCGTCTTCCATATTATACAAATCATTTACAACCTTGAATAGTGTTGTTCGTATAACTGCTCCAAGTATTAAGTTTACACAGTTTAATAAACCCCCAAACCTCCTGTTTCTGCCATTAGCATGAAATATTTATTTATTCCTTTCTTTTTGTTTCTGCTGGGCAATGCTGCCGCGCAGCTACCCGCCAGCGGATTGATAGCGCACTACCCGCTGGATAACAGCCCCAGCGACCTGAGCGGCAAAAACAATAATGGCGAAATAAAAGGCGGAGTAATAAGCAGTGAAGACCGCTTTGGCAACGCTTGCGGTGCCCTGAAATTTAACGGGGTGGATGGCTACATACGCATGCCCAGTTCGGTCAGTCTGCAATCTCCGGGTAGTTCATTATCCATTACCGCCTGGTTTAAAACCGATAAAGGTAAAACGCCTTCCGCTCCGCTGGAAATTGCGCTGATTTCTAAATCGGGCACGGTAAAGGTGGCGGAAGCAAAAGCGCAGTATCGCTTGTTGCTTACCCGGTCGTTTGGCGATTCATACAGCAACATATTCATGGGGCCCGATGCTCCCATTGTGGACAATAACTACAACTCTCACCCCATCGAAGACGGGCAATGGTATTTTCTGGCCCTGGTATATGAAGAAAACTGGGTGAATATTTTTTTGAATAACAAACTTATAGCGCAGGGTATTGTAAAAAAACCGTTTACACCCAACGACCTTGATTTAGAAATAGGAAGAGACTTATCGGCAGGCGGAAAATATTTCAACGGTTCCTTAGACGATATTCGAATTTATAACCGTGGCTTAAGTCCTTTTGAAGTTTCGATTTTGTTTGATGATAAATCGAGCAAAGAAAAAGGAGGAGGATTTACTATGAATCTGCCGGAAACAATCCGCAGGAATGCCGATGCCGGAAAATGCTCGGCAGTGGTAACTTATGCGGAGCCTACCGGCAGTATTGGTTGCGGAAAAACCGAATTGAAACTGGTGAAAGGATTACCCAGCGGTTCTGTTTTTAGCGCTGGCAAAATTATGGTGACTTACCAGGCTGTAGGCTCTGGGGGGCAGTCGCTTACGGATAGCTTTGCTATCATAATAGCAGATATTGAAGCGCCTGTTTTTAAACGGCCCTCCGAAATTGCCGCCAGTGTGAGCAACACATCACAAAAAGTGAAGGTTGATTTTCCTTTACCTATGGCTTCCGATAACTGCCCCAATGTAAAAGTAGAAATGCTGTCGGGACTTCCCCCGGGCAGCGAATTTCCGGTGGGTGCAACGGCCGTGCGTTATCAGGCTACTGATGCCGCGGGAAATACTACTGAAGTGAGCTTTAATGTAAATGTCTCCGTGGTAAAAGATGTGGTGCGCATTTTACATTGCCCGAACGATATTACGGTTTACAACAAAGCTGATGCGGAGAATGTAATTGTGAAATATGAAACCCCTTATGTAGAAGCCGATGGTGTGAAAATACCTATGAACAGAACGAAAGGCTCATCGAGCGGCTCGCTGTTCAAAACAGGTAAAACAGAAGTATTTTATGAAACGGAAGATACTGGTACCGCTCGTTTGGTTTGCGGCTTTACTGTTTTTGTAAAGGATACAATTAGCCCTGAAATTATCTGCCCGGCAAATATCACACAGGTGTGTGACGCGGGGCTGCAATCCATGCGTATAACCTATCCGCTACCTAAAGCTACCGACAATGGAAGCCCTATTTCGGTAAAGATAATGGCAGGGTTCATGACCGGCAGTTTTTTCCCTATAGGTACAAACGTGGTAAAATTTGAAGCGGAAGATGAAGCGGGCAACAAAAGTTCGTGCAGTTTCAAAATTACAGTTACAGCACCTGTGGAAGCAATCGTCAAGGAACCTGTAAAAGTAGCACCTGTTGCCGAAACAAAACCTGAAACTGCGAAGGCCTCCGAAAGTAGACCTGTAGAAAAACCCAAGGCAATAGAAATAAAAGAAACCCCGGTGCGCGAGGTTAAGCAGGTTCCTGAAATTATAGATGAGAAGGAAGAAAAAATAAAGCAGGCAGAAAAAGTTTTTCTCAGCCCGGCAACCGAAAAAAAGCCGGAGGTAAAACCTGAAGAAAAACCCGTTGTTGTTCAACAACAAAAAGAAGCAGTAGTGCCTGCACCTAAACCGGTAGAAGTTGTGGAGGTGAAGGAAAAGGAAGTGGTAGCAGTAAAGCCTGCTCCACCTGTTGTTGAAAAAGAAAAGCCTAAAGACACG
>JAZKEP010000179.1:0-17862 GCA_040387015.1 Bacteroidota bacterium | reverse complement strand
AACAATGGAATATTTTTTGAATTTGTGCCATTTGAAATGGTTAATGGTTATCGGTTAATACTAAAATTATACGAACGAAATGCCACTACAACTACGGTTCAAACCTAAGAATTTTTCTTTCTGAGCTTTGAGACGGATTCTGAATAACTACATAAACTTCTTCTCTCTTATTTTTATTTGAATCTGCCAAGTAAGCATCAGCAATAATCCCATCCCTGATTCCTTTTATTACGGTATCTATTTTATTATCTGCACCCCTACTTAAAATGGCATACTCCCCGTTAGAAGAAGAGCCCCCGTAACCCACCACATCGTAAACCAGTTTTTCGTGTACGGTTAAGGTTTTATGAAACTCATAGGAACTTTCGAATCCCTTTTGCATAGTTGTATCCATGGCAATTGCAACGGAATCTAACTCGCCAACTACATGAACTTTACTTTGATTTTGGTTTTGATTGCAGGAAGGGAAACACCACATACAGGATACAAGGCACAAGATACTTCTCATGGCTCAGTTTAAACTCATATCTTCAATAAACTGATCGAACAAATATCTTGAATCCTGCGGGCCGGGTGAACTTTCAGGATGATACTGCACACTAAATGCTTTCCTGTCTTTTATGCGGATACCTTCAATGGTATTATCGTTCAAATTCACATGAGTGATTTCAACTGTTTTTGATTTTTCAATCGCTTCGCGCGAAACTTCAAAACCGTGGTTTTGAGAAGTAATTTCACTTAACCCTGTTATAAGATTTTTTACCGGGTGATTGATTCCCCTATGCCCGTGGTGCATTTTGTATGTTGGAATATCATTAGCCAAGGCCAGCAACTGATGACCCAGGCAAATTCCGAACAGCGGTTTACCGGCTTCCTGAATTTCCTTTACTGTTTTAATGGCATAATCCATGGGTGCAGGATCACCGGGACCGTTGGAGATAAAATATCCGTCAGGTTTAAACTTCTCCATTTCTTTGAAAGAAGTTTTGGCATTGAACACCTTAGCATAAATGCCGCGGTCGGTCATGCACTTGAGTATATTCTCTTTAACACCGCAATCAAGTACGGCTACTTTCATCTTTGATTTTTCGTCCCCGTAAAAGTATGGTTCAGCGGTAGTAACTTTAACAGCTAAATCCAACCCGTCCATATTAGGCACTTCGCTCAGTTTCTTTTTCAAGATTTCTACATCTGTAGTTTCTGAACTTACAATGCAATTCATCGCTCCGGCTTTGCGCACATGAATGGTAAGCGCGCGGGTATCTACATCGCTGATGCCTACTAAATTGTTTTGTTCAAAATATTGCTGCAGCGACTCATTGGCTTGCGTTCGCGAATAGGTTTCTGCCGTATATTTTTTGCAAATCATACCTGCAATTTTCACATTCTTCGATTCTACTTCTTCGTTCTTGGTACCGTAGTTTCCAACGTGATTATTGGTCATAATAATCATCTGCCCGAAATAGCTAGGGTCAGTGAAAATTTCCTGGTAGCCGGTCATACCTGTGTTAAAGCAGATTTCACCTGAAGAGGTCCCTATTTTGCCGAGTGATTTGCCATGAAAAACAGTTCCGTCAGCAAGCAATAAAACAGCGGGAACAGAAACGAAGGATTTTGTCATATCGGAGCGCAAATATAATTTCTAATTGGAATGATGGAACGGGGAAAAACCAATGTGGAAAAATGATTGCCGGAAATTGGTGTTATTCGTGCCAATGAATTTCAAAGAAGAGACCTGGCAAAGGGAAGCACAGAAGAAAAAAAAGGAAAATAAGCAGTTTCTGGCTAAAGCTAAGCGCATGCGCGGCATCGAAAAGCGACTTCCCGACCTTCATGACGAAGCTTTTTCTAAAATAGACTGTCTTAAATGCGGCAATTGCTGCAAAACCATTTCGCCCCGCTTCAAATCGCCTGATATTGTCCGTATTTCAAAGTATTTGGGCATGAAACAGGGAGATATGATTGAAACCTACCTGCGCTTAGATGACGATGGCGATTATGTGGTGAAACAAAGCCCTTGTCCTTTTCTGGGCAGCGATAATTATTGCAGCATTTACGAAGCCCGCCCGCGCGATTGCGAAAAATATCCATATACCGACAGCGGAGAATTTTTCGAATACACCAATACTACTCTCCTCAATTCCACCACCTGCCCAGCAGTTTACTATGTGTTGGAACGCCTGAAAGAAGTCATCTGAAGTATTAACTAACATCAGTTGCTCTTTTGTGGGGGGAGGCTATATTTGCGCACTTTTAAGAAAAACAAATAACCAAATAATAGAAACTATGGCAGTATTAGTAGGAAAAAAGGCGCCTTCCTTCAAAGCTCAGGCAATTATTAACGGTGAGGAGATTGTAGAAAATTTCTCTCTTGACCAGTATTTAGGTAAAAAGTATGTAATCCTGTTTTTCTACCCTAAGGATTTCACTTTTGTTTGTCCAACAGAATTGCATGCTTTTCAGGAAAGACTTACGGAGTTTGAGAAACGCAATGTAGCAGTAGTTGCTTGCTCTACGGATACTGAGCAATCGCACTGGGGATGGCTTCAATTGGATAAAAAACAAGGAGGTATTAAAGGAATTACTTACCCTGTTGTGGCAGATACCAGCAAAACTATTTCGGCTAATTACGATGTGCTGAATGGTCAGTATTTCTGGGATGACAACAACCAGATGCGTGCAACTTCTGAATTGATTGCTTATCGTGGTTTGTTTCTTATTGACATGAACGGAGTGGTTCAACACCAATTAGTAAACAATCTTCCTATCGGCAGAAACATTGAAGAAGCTATCCGGGTGGTAGATGCTTTACAGTTTTTTGAGCACAAGGGCGAAGTTTGCCCCGCTAACTGGAACAAAGGCAAAGAAGGTTTGGTAGACACCCACGTAGGGGTTGCCTCTTACCTATCTAAAAATTAAATACAGTTCACTGGATTAAAAAAGGGCTTCATTTTAAAGCCCTTTTTTGTTTTAACCGATAGAGTTCCTTACCCGCTGTGAATAATTTCTGAGGGCCGTGCGCAAGTCAACTTTGTTTGATTGCATATCGGTCAGAATATCTATGGCGGCCAATACATGGGTCAGTTGCTCACCTTCGTCTTTGCCTTCAATTTCTATGGCAGGCTTCTGCTCGTTACAAAGCGCGTCTTCAGCAGTTTTCAATTGTTCAAGCGAATAGGCTTCAGCCAATTTTTTTATGACGGGTATTTGCATGTCTATTATTTTAATTCTTCCAACATGCCTACTACAAATTCCTCTTTGGAAGTGGCGTCCCCTTTTACCAACTCACCGTTCAGGAAAGTTGCCATAAAAGGAAGATTATCTACCCCACCTGCTTTTCTTGTTTCAGGGTTCTCCTCTGCATTTACTTCCAAAAACTCAATGCCTGCAAATCTTTCATCGTTTGAAAGACGTTTGAATTTGGGAGAGAATAGTTTGCAGGAGCCGCACCAGTCGGCATAATACTTTACAATAACTTTTGGGTGTTCAGCTAAATGTTGTTTGAAATCTGCATCGGTTGCCACGTTTACCATAGGTTCATTTTTAGTGGCGCAAAAATAATTTTCCGCTCAACATAAATGCATGACTTTGGTCGCTATCTGTTTACAGTAAACCGCCCTAACATTTTTCTTTCATTCTTATCCGAAACAATAATTGCCAGGTAAACGCCCTGAGGCAAATCGCTTACATTCATTGAAACAACCTTAGCTGCCCCTTTTCTTAAAACTGTACTCTGCTTCTCGCCAAGTGCATTAAAAATTTCTATAGCAGCATAACTTCTCGTTATCTCATCCTGGTTGTTTTGCATATCAATAGTGAGAATATTAGTAGCGGGATTAGGGAAGAAGTGGATGTTAGAAAGGAGATTTTCTTCTATGCCTTCACATATATAATTATAAGTTTCGCAGAGTGTGTCCTTGCCAAAGTGATTAGATACATAAAGGCAAACTTCTCCATAAAACCCATGCATGTTAAAATTGAGATAATAGCCTGTGTCCCCATACAACGTTGCGCTTGCTGTAAACTGCGGTGAAAAAATCCAAACGGCAGTTCCTGTATCGCCTATTGAAGTATTGATAGTTGTAAAACTATAGCAATTGAAATTACCAAACGAAACAACAAAATCTGCTGTTGGTGGTAATCCTCCATAAGCAGTTACTACCAACATAGCAGTATCACACAGTGCAGGCGTCCCATTATCGCATATCACATACACACATGTATCATTGCCAACAAAAAAAGAATCTGGAGTGAAAATGATGTTAGCGCAGTTTGAAGTGTCAAGCGAAAAGAAGTTAGAACCGGTAATGGAAGTTATACAGAGAGTATCACCAATTGCATCTACATCATTTGCTGCAACATTTACTATAACCGGGTTAGGTTGAGTACTACTTGCTGTATCATCATTTGCCAAAGGTGCTTGATTGCCGCCACTTGCAACATTTGTAACAAACAAAGTTCCTGTTCTGCAAAAGGAAGGGGTATCAACCGAACAAACCACATAAGTAATGGTATCGTTTCCAGTGTTGGTTGATGTGTAATCAATGCAATTTCCCGAAGCTACTGCGCTGCCCAATTGCGGAGAGGAAAAACTTTGCAATGTCAGCGGGCCATTTCCGCTTATCAAATCATTCTGCAAAACACAAATGGTTTTTAAATACGATACCGCTACCGTGTCAAAGTCGGTAGTGGGGATAGGTCGAGGAAACCCATGGAAAGTAACCGTATTTAAAGTTGTGTTGGGTACTACCAATGTATCACGCAACTGATTGTAAGAAATATCTGCAGGATTTCCCAGGCCGCTTACTACTTGTAGCGGAGGATTTAAAAGAGCCGAATCGAAAAAATAGACTTTATCGCCACCCCATTCGGCAATGTAAAAGTTACCGTCTTCATCAATAGTAATTCCATCAATATTGGTGAATGCAGTTGTTTTAATAGTTGTGATAGTTGAGTCGCTCATGTTCACACCCAGAAGCGATGCGTTGGTGCCCCATGTAGCTACTACCAAACGATTGTGAAACGGGTCCCAAACAATTCCGTTGGGTGTTTTAGGTATATTGGTAACAAACGTATTGAACTGCTGAGTGGCAATACTCATGCGGTAAATTTTCTTGGGTGTAGAAGAAAAATCAGTGGCATAAATGTTTCCTGCAAAATCGGTGCAGATGCCGTTGAGAAAACTTCCCCCGGTATTAATGCTTCCAGCAGCAGCACCGGTGATCAGGTTATATACTTTTATATAGCTGCTTTGGTCGCACACGTATACGCTATCACCCACTATGCACAAACCATAAGGGCTGCTCACAGCCGAAGTAAAAAACGATGGCGCGTTGCCCAGCACTACACTATATAGATTACCACCACCATTTGTGCTGGCTACTATGTAGCGATTTCTTGGTGCGTCATACTCCACGCTCTCCGGACTGTTGTAGAGTTGTGCAGAAAGAAAAAGATGGATGACAAGCAGAAGTGTGGTAAAGATTGTTTTCATGGATGCGGTTTTAAGCGAAAGTTAGAATTTATACGATGGAAAGGAGGAAGCACCTTAAGCCAGAGAAGTAACAGCCCTATTTTCTATCAATTTATTCAAAAAAGACATAAAACCCTTCGTTTTTCCAAAGATCTTCAAACGTACACTTGTGAAGGACAAAAGAACACAGTTGAAGCTCGAGAGTACACTTTTGTCCTTCGGCTGAACACTTTCGGAGGTCGAGAGAACACTTTTGCCCTCCAACTAAACACTTTCGAAGGGCAGAAGTACACTTTCGTCCTGCGATTGAACACTTTCGAAGGTCGACAGAACACTTTGCCCTCCAACTGGACATTTTCGAAGGTTGAAAGAACACTTTTGTCCTTCGAAAGAACACTTTTGAAGGCCGA
Source organism: Bacteroidota bacterium (assembly GCA_040387015.1). GTDB lineage: Bacteria > Bacteroidota > Bacteroidia > Chitinophagales > LD1 > Bog-950. The sequence goes on along the minus strand of JAZKEP010000179.1, from coordinate 11,979 downwards.
GAGAACACTTTTGCCCTCCGACTGAACACTTTCGGAGGTCGAGAGAACACTTTCGCCCTACAACTGAACACTTTTGAAGGTTGAGAGAACACTTTTGTCCTCCAACTGAACACTTTTACCCTCTGCCAGTGTACTTTTGAGGTAAAAGCTTTTACGGGTCAACATTCACCTTCACATCCACACTTTTCAACTCAGCAAGCGCTTTCATTTTATCCAAAACGTTTTGGAGTGAGTGTTTAATGGCAGCTATATTTTGCGTTTGTTGATTGCCCTTAATCAGAATTTCGCGGATGTAGTAGTTGTTGATTTTGGAAACAAAGGGAATGGCGGGGCCCAGCACTTTTCCGGCATTTGTTTTTCGCAACTCGTTGGCAAGAAACAAAGCGCCTTGCTCTATGGTTTGAACTTTTTTGTGGCGCAAGGTTATTTCAATCATTCTCGAAAACGGAGGATATTGAAACTGTCTGCGCATTTGCAATTCGGTTTCATACATTTTTTTGAAATCGCTGTTCAGCACATTTTGAATGACGGGATGTGCGGGGTCGGAAGTCTGAATCATCACCCTGCCCTTTTTATGTTTTCTGCCTGCTCTTCCCGCCACCTGCATCATCAGTTGAAAAGCCCGCTCATGCGAGCGATAACCGGGGTGATGAATCAGCTGGTCGGCATTGATAATGCCCACCAAACTCACATGGTCAAAGTCCAAACCTTTGGTAACCATCTGCGTTCCCACCAAAATATCAACCTCGCGATTTTCAAACTCGGCAATCACTTTGGCATGACCATGTTTGGTTTTCATGGCATCGTAATCTAAACGGCTGACCCTTGCTGTGGGGAATAGTTCTGCAATTTCATCTTCAATTTTTTCGGTGCCCATTCCCACAATATCCAAATCAATGGCTCCGCACGATTTACATTTATCAACCACCTTTTCGTAGTAACCACAGTAATGACATTTAAGCTGGTTCGAAAACTTGTGATAGGTTAGACTCACATCGCAGTTCTTGCATTTGTAAACGTGGTTGCAGGTTTTGCAGGTTTGATAATTTGCAAATCCTCTGCGGTTCAAAAACAAAATCACCTGCTCTTTATTTTTAAGTGCCAGGCTTATTTCCTCCACTAACTGCGAAGTGAAACTGCCCTGCATGCGTTTCCACTTAGTCTCGGTTTTTATATCCGCCACCACCATCTCGGGCATTTCCATTCCGCTGTAACGTTTGGTTAGTGTTACCAAACCAAATTTCCCTTTTTCAGTATTGTAGAACGTTTCGATAGCGGGCGTGGCAGTGCCCAGAATTATTTTTGCGTTGAACATTCCCGCCAACATGATAGATGCATCGCGTGAATTGTAGCGGGGAGCAGGATCCATTTGTTTCATGGAGTTATCATGCTCTTCATCTACAATCACAAGACCTAAATCCTTATAAGGAAGAAACAAACCCGAACGTGCACCGATGAGGATTTTGTATTCGCCCCGCAATACTTTGTTCCATATTTCAACCCGCTCATTCTGATTGAACTTGGAATGATAAACTCCAACTGTGTTACCGAAAATCTTTCTCAGACGATTGATGATTTGTGCCGTCAGGGCTATTTCAGGGAGTAGATAGAGAACCTGTTTACCCTCTGCAATCACTTCCTGTATTTTTTCGATGTAGATATTTGTCTTACCCGAACCCGTTACTCCATGAAGCAGCACCACATTCTTTGTTTCAAAGTGATCATTAATTTTCTGAAGCGCATTTTTTTGTTCCGCACTCAACTCGGGAGAATCCACTTCTGCTGTTTGCAAATTACCGAGGCGCGAAGTTTCCATTTTAAACTCAATAAACACTCCACGCTTTACCAAAGCTGAAAGCACAGCGGCTGAACTTTTTGAAAGTTCGAGTAATTCATTTTTGCGTATGAATTTTGTTTTCTTTTCGAGTTGAGTAAAAGCGAGAAGCAGTTCAACCTGTTTGGGTGCGCGACCGAGTTCTTCATACAACTTTTCCAACACTTCATCGGCTGCATACTTTTCATTCAGCTTTATATAGGTTTCTGTCCGCGGCTTGAAACGTTCAATAAGTTCTTCAGAAGAAATAGCGATGCTGAGATTGAAGAGTGTTTTTAAATATGGATAAACATTTTTCTTCTTCAATAATTCCTGCACATCAGGAATTTTTATTTCGGATTGTGCGCGTAACGCCTGCACAATTAAAAACTCGTCTTCGTTCAGTGCTTCAAAATCTCCATCGTAGTTTTCGTTGTAACGAATCTTGGTCTCGCTCGAAAGTTTTAATCCGCTGGGAAGTGCGGCATTCATCACCTCGCCTTCGGTGCACATATAATATTCACTCATCCACTTCCAGAACTTCAGTTGTGTTTCAGTAACGATGGGCTCCTCTTCGGCAATGCCGTCTATCAGCTTTGCTTCTACTATCGGTTTTTTGTGGTGAATGTTTTTTACGATGGCAGAATAAAAGCGGTTCTTCCCGAATTGAACAATTACACGCTGACCTACATTTACAAAATCAACTAAATCAATGGGCACGGCATAGGTATATGCCTGCGGAAGTGCAAGAGGAAGGATAACATCAACGTAAGTAACTAAAGGAGGCATGTAAGAACGAAAATAAAAAGTCTGCGTGCTAAACGTATTTCATCAAACGGGCAGGAATGAAAACTTCGTGCTAAAAATGAATACTCTGTCGGCAGGAGTAGAAAGCAATTTTACTTTACGCTGCAAAAAATATTCTGTGCTGCCAGTTTGCTGATGGTGCTTTTTGGTTTCCTGTCAATTTGAATAACCACCGAACCATCAAACTCAAATACATCTTTCACTTCTATATCACTGCCAAGGTGAATATTTACGGTATCTAAATACTGGAGAAATTTTGCAGAGCTGTCCTTCACGCCTACCACTTTGCCTTTATCGCCTATACTAAGTTCTGTAAGCAGTGTTTGCTTTTGCGATTTGATGTTTAAAGAAGCATCGGGTATCGGGTCTCCATGGGGGTCAAGTTTAGGATACCCAAGAAATTTATCAAGTTTATCAATCATTTCCTGAGAACCAACATGTTCAAGTTGTTCAGCTATATCATGAATCTTATCCCAGCTATAGTCAAGCTTTTCCACCAAAAAAACCTCCCAGAGGCGATGCTTCCGGATAATTGATTTTGCAATCCTTTCGCCTTCTTTGGTTAATCGAACGCCCTGATATTTTTCGTAGGTAATTAACTTTTTCTCTTTCAGCTTCTTCAGCATATCCGTAACGGATGCAGCCTTTGCATTTACCGAACGCGCGATGTCATTAGTGGAAATATTTTCGTCTCCATCTTCCGACAAATGAAAAATAGCTTTGATGTAGTTTTCTTCTGTTGAACTAAAACTCATTATTCACTTTTTGCTCCCCTCGTCATCACCTCAATAGCATCCCATTGTTGGGGAGTTACAGCATCAAATAAATTGAATTCACCGGCACCTTGAAGCCATTCACCTCCATCAATAGTTACTACATCGCCATTAATGTAAGCCGAAAAGTCGGAAATTAAATAGGCAGCAAGATTGCATAACTCCTGATGTTCACCGGCACGTTTCAAGGGAATTCTATTCTTCAAATCAAGTTTCTCCCTCATCTCTCCGGGTACTAATCGGTCCCATGCGCCTTTGGTAGGAAACGGCCCCGGAGCAATTGCATTTGTTCTTATTCCATACTTCGCCCATTCAACTGCAATGGAACGGGTAAGGGCCAATACTCCTGCTTTTGCGCAGGCAGAAGGAACCACATAAGCCGAGCCTGTCCAGGCGTAAGTAGTTACAATATTGAGAATAGCTTTTCCCTGCTCTTTGTTTTTTATCCAGTGCTTGCCAAGTGCAAGTGTGCAATTGTAGGAGCCGCGAAGAACGATATCAACTATGGTATCAAATGCACGGTTTGAAAGACGCTCAGTAGGAGAAATAAAATTTCCAGCAGCGTTGTTGATGAGTACATCCACACTTCCGAATTTTTTCACTGATTCTGCAATTGTATTTTCAACTTCTTCATATTTGCGAACATCACATTGCACAGCCAGTACCTGTCCTCCTGTTTCTTTCATCAGTTCATCGGCAGTCTTTTGAAGTACTTCCAACTTACGGCTTGTGATAACCACGTTGGCGCCCAACTGTAAAAAATATTTACTCATTGATTTTCCCAAGCCTGTTCCTCCCCCTGTTATAAGGACTGTCTTACCTTTTAGCGCATCCTCTTTCAACATTCCGTCTTTGTAACTCATAGTAATTGTTTTAGTGAAGTGAAAATAGAAAAACCCATAAGAAAGGGAACAGAGGCGGATCGTGCTGAGAAATATTCTTATCTGAAAAATGAAATACCAGATACGTACAATTTTATCCATCGTATCTTCGTTTCAAAGAAGGAGAGATCCTGATATCAAAATATGATAGACATGAAAAATTATCTCAACAAAGTTTTGTGGTTGCTCCTTGTTATGTTTTTAATAACGGGTGCAAATGCACAAACAACTACTAAGAAAACATCAACTAAAACTAAGTCCACTAAAAGCAAAACAGCTGCTCCAGTTTCTAAGAGCACACCGGTTCCTGTGACCATTACGCTTACCAGTAAGTGCGAAAGGAATCTGATGATATTTTCCGGACCAAAAGAGAATCTTCGGGACCCTAAAATGCGACAGATAGGAGGGTTAAGCGTAAATATGCTTTATCTGAAAACGAACCAGGTAGTTTGCATTATGGATGCCAAGAAAAAGCCAGCTTCCTGTGTTACAGTAACAAAACAAATGTCCAAATTGGAGACAAATAATGCGGGAACTGCGCTTGTGGTACCTTAGGTTTATTGAAATTTCCTTAATACTGTCCGGTACTTAGCAGAACAAGCGTACAGGCATTTTCAGTTTTAATGCCGTTTTCTCGAGCGAGTTTAGCCAGTTCCGGGTTTTCAGCACCCGGATTGAAAATGATTCTTCGCGGCTTGAGCGATACAATTTTGTCGTAGTATTCCTTTTGGCGAACCGGATTCAGATACATGGTAACCGTATCAATATTTCCATCAGCCGGAAAGTCGTGCATAATTTTTACTCCATTCACTTCACCTTTATCTTTGCCTACAGCAACTACTTCATGTCCGGTTTCAAGCAAATCGTTAATTGCAATAAACGAATAACGGGAAGGATGAGTTGAAGCGCCAAGTACGAGAGTTTTCATTTCAAGATATTTCAGATTAAAAGAGAAACGGGGTTTTCAAGTGTGTGTTTCAATATTTGGAGAAACTTTGCTCCCGTTGCTCCATCCACAACGCGATGGTCGCAGCTTAAGGTAAGTTTCAGCTTATTGACAATTTTTACCTGGCCTTCAACAATACCAGGCTCTTGTCGTATAGCGCCCACTGCAAGAATACACGCATCAGGTGGATTGATAATAGCTGTAAATTCCTCTATGCCAAACATCCCAAGATTTGAAATGGTGAAAGTGTTGCCCTGCATTTCTTCCGGAAGTAGTTTTTTTGCAATGGCATGTGCAGCCAACGATTTTGCTTCCACAGAAATTTGCTGAACTGTTTTTCCGTCTGCAAATTTTATAACAGGAACAAGCAATCCATCATCCACCGCCACTGCCATCCCGATATGTATATGTTCATTATAACGAATGGTATCCCCTAGCCACGAACAGTTAACACTGGGATTTTGACGGATGGAAAATGCAACTGCTTTTATAACGATGTCATTAAATGAAACCTTAGCAGGAAGAACATTATTCAGTTGAGTGCGGAGCGATACCGCATTATCCATATTTACATCAATCGTCAGATAGAAGTGAGGTGCTCCATTTTTACTCTCACTCAATCGCTTTGCGATTGTTTTGCGCATCTGGCTCACGCGGACTTCATGAAAACTTTCCTGACCGACAAATGCAGGGATAGAAACTTTAGGAGATGCTGAGAAAGTTTCAAGATCACGCTTTACAATTCTTCCTTCCTCCCCTGAACCTTTCACTTTTGCAAGTTCTATTCCTTTTTCTTTAGCAATGGAACGTGCTAACGGAGAAACTTTTATTCTATCATCAGAGGGTGTTGCAGCTGGAGAGCTGGAAGCTACCGGCTCTATCACTTCCACCTTCTGACTACTGACTTCCACCTTTTCACTTGTGGGTTCCGACTTTACTTCTTGTTTTGCATTGCTAACTGCCGGTACCTCTTTCTGCGATGATTGATCGTTCAAAAGCGAAGAAAAATCTTCTCCTTCTTTTCCAACAATAGCAATCAAGTCGTTTATCTTAAGAGTATCTCCCTTTTTTGCAGCTACATGCAGAACAACCCCGTTGGAATAAGATTCAAGCGGAAGTGTGGCTTTATCTGTTTCAATTTCAGCCAAAGTATCACCTGCTTTTATTTTGTCACCTACTTTGATGGAAAGTTCGGCAACAAAGCCCTCTTCCATCGTATCGGTCATTCTTCCTAATCGGATAGCTTCTGCCATAAGTCAATTTTGTTTTCATAACAAAGGTAGAGAAAAAATATTCGGAGATTTTTAGAAATCGGTTGGCTAAAGCCAACGCAATGAAAAAGCCCATTTAGTGACTTACGATAATTTTTTCCGTCTTCAATAAATTCTCGCGATCTGAAATTTTCAGGAAGTAAGTTCCGCTTGAAAGATGTTGAGTGTTGAAAGAAAAGATATTCGTGCCTGCTTTAAAATGATCTTCAAGAAGGGTGCGAACTAATCTTCCGTTCAAATCATAGATGGCAAAGCGGCTATAATTATCTTTTGCTAACTCAAATTGAATTGAGAATTTTTCAGAAGAAGGATTAGGAAAAACCGTAGTAATTATTTCCTGATATATCTTATCCACCGAGGAAACAATAGCGGAATCTGAATTTACAACCTTTGCTATCCAGGTCCGATAAGACTGAGCCGGTGAAACATATGAGCCTGCCAGCCAGGCGGTATTCGGTTCATTATATTTGCGTTGAATTCCAGTGTAATCGCCCCATCGCTCAACAGTATCCCCTAAAACGTCAACTAAATCTTCACCTGTTTTTACAATCAGCATTTCTGAAATTGTTCCTGTAGCATCTCTGTAAAAAGCCACGGTTCCCGGAAAAGTATCAGGAGATGAATAAGAGCAAGTAATAATGGAGCGGTTGTCAAATTGGTTATTTCCTATGTATGCAATGGATGGATAGCCGAAATCTATTGTATCATTTGAAATGATTTGTCCGCTCAGTATGGGATTCGCAGAAGAAGGATTGTCAATATCACCAAGATATATTCCCGCAGTAAAATACTGCGTATCAATACAATTCTGAACATATTGAATTCGGTCGTTTTCAATCATGGCACATAATACCCGCGCATCATTAGTCGCGAGATATTGTCCGTCTTTCTGTAAACCATTGGGAGGAAGTCCATAAGAAAGAGGTGTTTTCAAAACCTTTGTAGAAAACTGCGCATTGCCCGACTGGTATGAATCGGAAATGGTGTGAAGGAATAAAGTATCGTTACCTAAATCACCCGGACGCACCGAAAGAAAATAAGTTTCGGGTCCTGATGGTTGTAAACCTCCCTGCACAGGACATACGCTCCAGATGGGTTTGCTATCATGCTCAATATTATGCCAGTAGTTAAACTGTAAAGTATCGCCAGCATATCCTCTAGTTTTATCAATTTGCCAAATAGCGGAATAGCGAAAACCCGTTTTCCAGTCTTCCCCGTCCTTCAAATGATTAAACGTCATAAACAAATCACTTTCGCCAATGGTAACAATCGGGTAATCGCTCCAGGTAGTGTCGTTCATGTAATTTCCTTTCAACGTATAAAAATTCCAGGCTCCTGCAGGATCATTTGTCTTGGAAAATGCAACAATAATGGTTGATACGGCACTGGTAGATCCATTAAAAAAAAGGAGAGTAAATCTATCATCAATCGGATCGTAGAGGACGCGTGGGTCGCTGATACTTTGTAAAAAGCCTAAAGAGTTTGCGAATGAACTCAAACTCTTAAACTGTAGTTGAGTTCCTGCCTCATTATAAATCCTGAGATTGGTATTTACAACGCTTACAATTTTGCCTCCGTTCGAAATAGCTATGTGATTATCGTTGGGTGTTCCATTCGAATTGTTAGCAGTAAAATTATTGAGCATAATAGGTGCAGCAGGATTTGCACCGCGCGAGGCATTTTTAAGATATGGATTTTTCTGAAGTTGCTTTTGTTTTCGCAATTCATTTAATTGTTCCTTTTTATTGCCATAATCCGAAGCAGGCTTTGGTTGTTCCTGCAGTGTGAGAACATTGGCTTCCCAATCTTCTAAAGCAGGATCGGAGAAATTAATTTCTTTAGCTAAAGAGACTTTTTGATTGCGTTCTACTTTAATAGAAATGTTTTGAGCCATTAAAGAAGCCGAACCAAGAAGTAACGTGGCAATAAAACCGATTTTCATATTTTAAATTTAATAGCCAAACAATTCTTTTAAATCCACTTCCTGCACCGGACCAATTTCTTTCAGCACTTTCAAATCCAAATCTTCTTTCTTTCCAATTACCAGGTAGTTGTATTTTTTGCCTTTTACATGCGCATCAAAAAACTTATGGACATCAGTAATTGTCATGGTTTTAGCTTTTTCATAAATCACTTTGCGCACATCGTAATTCAACCCACGCTTTTTAGCGCGGTCATAAGCCCAATAAATATCAGAACGTGTTGTCCAATCGCTCTCTAAAGTTTTTATAACACTTTCTTTGGCCCCTTCAAATTGCTGAGTTACCTCGGGCATATCATTCAAAAGTTTATTCATTTCAGCCAATGCTGTTTTCAGTTTATCCGTTTGTGTTCCTACGTAAGAGAATAAATAATGTGACTCATGAGGATATTGCGGAATACTGAAATTGCTGAAAACAGAATATGCCAAGGCCATTTTCTCGCGAATTTCCTGGAACATGATAGAAGATAAGCCAGATCCGTAATAATCGTTGTAAAGGAAAATGGAAGGGTACAAATCCTTATTGAACAACTCATCTTTACTTAGCATAATAATCTCTGTTTGTTTCATGGGGTAATAGGCCACAAAAACTTTTGTTTCGCTTAAAGGAAGTTCAGGGTATTTTTTTGCCTCCGGATAATCTTTCAAAGTAGTTTTTACCGAATGAAGTTTATTGATAACACCTAAAGCGCTTAATACTTCACGATTGCCGTAATAAAAAATCTTATGCTTATATGAACTGATTGATTTAATGAGTTCAACAAGCTTAGCTACATCCGTCTTATTCAATTCATCTTCACTCAGCACATTATTGAAAGGATTGGTCTTTCCGTATTTTGCATAACTCATTAGCCCGCTGTTCAAAATGGCACCCTTATTCTTTTTTGCGTTGGTCCGTTTCTGAAGAATATCCATCACCATCTCCTGATAAACTTCCTTATCGGGCTTAACACTAGCAAGGATATGTTCAAATAACTCAACTCCTTTTTCCAGATTATCTTCTAAGCCTGAAAGTGAAACATACACCCGGTCTCTTCCGGTATTAACCCCAAAACTTAAACCGAGTTTATAGAACTCCGTTTTCAACTGCTCAGCGCTATATTCATTCGTGCCGAGGTACTCCAGATAGCCAATGGCCAAACCAAGTTCGCGGATGTTGTCGGTTCCCATATCGAAAATGTAGTTCATACTGAAAGTTTTGTTCACATCATTGCGGATGTAATCAAAGGGCACATCGCCTTTTGTCAATTTCAGATGGGTAATATCCTTGTCAAAATCAATAAACTTTGGAGTAAGCGATGGTTGAGGCATTGCTTCCCAATCTTTTTTGAAAGGCGAGATATCTTCCTTGTTCATCACTACGGATGTTATCTGCGGCTTTTCAACTTTGTGAACGTTAGCATCCCCCTGGCGCTTGTAACAAACTGCATAATTATTTTTGTAGTGCTCATTGGCGAAGTTTACAATGTCTGCTTTCGTCACTTTCTCCATCTCGCTTATTTCATTGATCCAATCTCGCCATGCAATTTCATGAACGAATGTTCCCATCATGTTGTATGCTCTTCCGTCATTGCTCTCTGCTTCTTTCATTCGTTGCAACTTTTGATTCTGAATAATGGCAGGCACTAACCAATCACCAAAATCTCCCTTTTTCACTTTCTCAATTTCTGTGAGCAGCAAATCCTTCACCTCTTCGAGCGTTTGTCCCTGTTTAGGTTCTCCGTAAAATTTATGGAAAGAGAAATCGGTATTTTCCTCTACAAAGGAATATCCCTGCAATAATTTTTGCTGTTGAACTAAATCCAAGTCAATCAGTCCTGCTTCACCATTTGCAAGAATATTATCAACCAGTTTAAGCATCATTGCATCTTTTGAATTTGCACCATCAAACAGATAGCCGATGTAAACATGCTCGGGCATGGGGCCTTTGAATTCTCGGATGATGGGAGTAGTAACCTGTGGCGCTGCTTGCATTTCAAATTTTGGAATTTCACCTGCTTGCCAATCGCCATAATATTTTTCTATCATGCTCACAGTGGCATCAGGGTCAAGGTCGCCCGCGAGTATTATGGCCATATTATTCGGACGGTAATAAGTTTTTTGGTAGTTATGGATATTTACCATAGAAGGATTCTTCAGGTGCTCTCCTTCGCCTATGGTTGTTTGCGTTCCGTAGGGGTGATTGGGCAGCAGTGCATTTTCAATAGCATGGTCACTCCATATTCTGTCATTATCCTGACTGCGGTTAAATTCTTCATAAACAGTTTCCAACTCCGTATGAAATAAACGAAGCACCAGGGTTTTGAATTTGTTCGCTTCAAGTTTCAAAAATTTATCTAATGCATTCGAAGGAATGTCATTGATATAAACCGTCATATCGGTGGAAGTAAAAGCGTTGGTGCCCTGTGCGCCAATGGAGGTAGTCATCTTATCATACTCGTTCGGAATAGCCCATTTAGAAGCTTCATAACTCAGCGAATCAATTTTCGCATAGAGCATTTTCTTTTTCGCTTCGTCTTTTTCGTTTTTGTGATATTCAAAGTATGCGGAAACAGAATCAAGCAGTACACTTTCCTTCGCCCAATCTTTTGTTCCGTAATCATGTGAGCCTTTAAACACCATGTGTTCGAGGTAATGTGCCAAGCCGGTTGTTTGCGGGGGATCAAATTTGGAACCCGCTTTAACAGCAAACAAAGTTTGAATACGCGGGGCATCTTTATTCACCGAGATGTAAACTTTCATTCCGTTCTTCAAAGTGTATATGCGCGCATTGAACGGGTCGTTCGGGACACTTTCGTATGCGTACCCGGTTCTTATTTTAGAATTAAATGCAGACGGGTTTAGTGGAGCTGAAAGAGTTAGCTGTTTTACAGGCTGTGCCTGCTGCACACTAGCGGGCGGTGAAGATTGTTGTGACCGCGCAACAAAAAATAACAGGATGGAAGCAACTGAAAGAAACGCTCTTATTTTCATGAAATTGATTTATGATAAAATGAAATGAATATTCTTAATCGTAATCTAACTCTAAGCCTAATTGCTGCTGCATCTTTTTGATGGCGGGGTTTTTCTCGATCAGACGCTCTAACTTTTCCTTGGGGGTATAGGGTTTCGTTCCGGTATCTGCTTTTTTATCTGCGGTTACTTCCAGTTCAATCTTTGCTCCAACTCTTTTAGAAATAAAATTTTCCAATCCTATTTTCACTCCTTCAAATTGCGATTTTTGCAAATCGCTCTGCACCTTGAGTGTAATCTTATTCAAAAGTGTTTCATCCAGCACCGGCTTGTAGGTGGCGAAACTTATTTTCAAGCCCTTCTTATCTTCCGGAATGCGCGAAGCATATTCATCCCACAGCACTATGATATTATCCTGATTCAGAATTAAAATTTCCCCCTCAATTGTTTCCTCTATTCTCGCTTCAGTGGTTTTATTTTCAGCCGATGCTTCCGTATCCTGAAGTGAATCTATGGTTAGAACCTTTTTGCTTTTAGCTAAGGTTACAGGTTGCT
>JAZKEP010000178.1:0-9389 GCA_040387015.1 Bacteroidota bacterium | reverse complement strand
CTTAAAGTCAGGATGTTTATGTGCTGTAAAAAGAGTATCAGCAACAGCTTTAATTTTCGCGTTCATGTCTTTTGCTTTAATGAATTTTCTTAAAAGGGACGCAAAAATAAGAATGTTTGTCAATTATGAAAACGGAAAAAACTATTCTTTTTCATGCAAATCAGGCCTTCGCTGCAGGGTCCTTTCCACAGCTTTTTCATGCCTCCACTCCTGTATATTCTTCTCATGTCCTGAAAGAAGCACTTCAGGTACCTTAATCTCCTTAAAAATTTCGGGTCGGGTATATACAGGTGGTGAAAGAAGATTATCCTGAAAAGAATCGGAAAGTGCCGAAGTTTCATCATTCAATACCCCGGGTAACAAGCGGCCAACTGCATCAACAAATACAGCCGCAGCCAGTTCTCCACCACTAAGTACATAATCACCTATCGAAATCTCTCTTGTTATGTAAAGTTGCCTGATCCGGTCATCAATTCCTTTATAATGGCCACACAGAATGATAAAATTTTCTTTGAGCGAAAATGAGTTCATCATCTTTTGATTCATTAACTCCCCGTCTGGTGTCATATAAATCACATCATCATACACTCTTTGCTTTTTGAGATGTTCAATACAGTTAGAGATGGGTTCACACATCATCACCATACCCGCGCCTCCTCCATATTGATAGTCATCCACTTGCTTTTGTCTGCTGGTCGAAAAATCACGCAGGTTAATCAGAGTTATTTCCAACAAACCCCTTTCTTTTGCCCGTTTAAGGATAGAGTGATTAAAAGGACTTTGAAGTAAATCGGGAAGAACCGTAATAATATCTATGTGCATGCCTCTTAGTTCCTGATTATAATTCAAGCAGTCCTTCCGGCAGTTTAAAGGTGATTTCCCTTTTACGTTTGTCAATTTTTGAAACAAACTCATCTACTAAGGGAATCATAATTTCATCAAATCCCCTTTTTACTAAACATAAAATCTGGCCGGGATTTTCTATTACCTCCTCTATAATTCCTATTTCACCTTCCTTTTCTTCCATTGCTTTATATCCAACCAGATAATTTATACCGGAAACGTGCTTCTTAAAGAAGGACTCTACACTCTTTTCACTAAGGAACAACTCGCTGGTGCTATACAGTTTAGCCTTCTCAGGAGTTGAAATTTCCTCAAATAAAATAAATCCTTCGCTGAAACCCAACCATTCAACCGCTATTATAAACCATGGAAGAAAACTTCCTTTTTGTTGAATCATAAAGTGAGAAGGAAATTTCTTTTTGCTTTTCAATTCACGATGTAGTAAAAATCGAAAAGCCCCACTTATTCCGTGAGGCTTTCCCAATTTCCCGACTGAAATAAATTGTTCAGCCATATTAAATTTAGCTTTCAGCTGGTGGTTCTGTAGTTTCTGTGCTTGCTTCTGTAGTCGGCTCAGCTACCGCTTCTGTTGCTTCAACAGCCGGAGCGCTTTCAGCCTTCTTAGCTTCTTCAAGAGCCGCTAATGCTGTCAGACGCTTAGTTTCTCTGTCAGCCGCTTTTTTCTGCTCTTGTTCTAACAATTTTGCAGATATCTCTGATTTATCCTTGTGATGTTTCTTCTGATGGTCAAGCACTTTGTTTTTGTGCTCTTCTACCCATTGCTCGTATTTTTTCTCTGCATCCTCTAAAGAGAAAGAACCTTTAGCAACTCCGCGCAATAAATGCTTCTTATACAAAATTCCTTTGTATTTGAAGATGGCTTTTACTGTATCTGTGATCTCTGCTCCTTTCTGTAACCAGTCCACAGCCTTGTCAACATCTACATGAATACTTGCCGGTTTGGTAAGAGGATTATAATCACCGATTCTTTCAATGTATTTACCATCTCGTGCCGCGCGGCTGTCTGCCGCTACAATGTGATAAAAAGGGCGTTTGCCTCTACCGTGTCTTTGAAGTCTAATTTTTACTGCCATGTCTAAAAATCAATTTTAGTTTTGGGGTTATGAAATATCCTTTTTTCAAAAAGGGACGCAAATATGGTGTAAGTTCTGTTTATTTCCAAATGAAATTTTCTTTCAAGCAAATGAGTAGTTTTGTAAATCCAATTCAAATTTCTCTTTACGCCATGATTAAGGAGATTTAAGCTACTAGGAATGAGAAATAAAAACAGTGTAACTATTAAACAGGCGCTGGAGATGATGGTATCCGATTTAAAAATAAAAGGCAAATTGGATGAAAGTCGTATTCGGGATGTTTGGGCTAATGTTATGGGAAAGCCAATTGCTAAATATACCACTAAAATTTCGCTGACTAAATCGAAATTATATGTGCAGGTTAACTCAGCCGCACTAAAGCAGGAGCTCAACTATTCCCGTGACAAAATTAAAGAAGTGCTGAATAAGGAATTAAACGATTCGGTAGTAAACGAAGTAATCATTTACTGAAAGAGTAGCGTTTGCAATTTTTTCAACGCCTATTATTTTTTACACTAGATTCTATGTTATTAGCAATCGCTATGGATAACTTAGTCGAGGAAACTTAAATTGCACGCTGTTGATGAGATCCCATTTTTACAGTTTTATTTTTCTGTTGGTAGCCCAATCACTTTATTCTCAGAAAGTAAGCAGTGACACTCTTCCTTACAAGATTGCGAAGTATGAAGTAAAAAAACAAGAGAAAGTTTCAGCCCTCGCGCAGAAACTAAAAGTAGACCCCTCAATCTTAGTAAAACTGAATAAATTTCGAAGTATTCAATCAGTTGTATCAAAAGGTCAGCGTATTAAAGTTCCCGTGTATCCTAAAGAAAGTAAACCGAAATCGAAGAAAGAAAAAGAGGACTTAAAGAAACCTGATAAAAAAGAAACGACAAAGCACAGTAAATCCCAAAATTACTTATCTGATTCTATCGGCTCAAAAGTTCTTCATAAAATTGTAAGTTCTGACGTTGAAAGAGATAAAGTTCGGCTGATATTTATTGACGCTTCGCTTGAATTGAATGAAGCGATGATGGAAGGAGTAAAAGCAAGTTTATATACAATTGATACAAAAAATGAAAGCGACCGAGCAGAAGTAAATGGAAATACAGCAGTTCAGAAAGCAAAAATCACCCACAATCAAGAAGTTGTAATCCCCTACATATTACACATACAGGATAGCCTTTCAAAAGAGATTGCTTTATTAAAAGCAGAGAAAAAAAATATCGAAGAGCGCATTAATCTACCACTAGTCAAAAATAATACGGTTGCTGCAGGTAATGATGTTGGCATCTCCGAAGGCGCAGCTCATACTGGCATTCGCACTTCTGGAAGAACTATCAAACAAGTCATAACTAAAGAGACACCTAAAGCAAAAGACAGCAAAAAAAACAAAGAGAAAGAGGATAAAAAGCATCTAAAAGGAAATATCAGCGATACAATGATAGTTTATGATTTCCCAGGAACGGGTTATAAAAACACCAAAAGCGAAAATCATGAGTCACAATTTGCGGATAAAAAAATCAGCTATTCTGACACTATACGAATTCCTAATACCTACCCCGATATAAAGAAAGATACATCTGTATCAGTAAAGACAAAGTCACCAAACTCAAACGATTCCCTTATAATTAAACCTATCATAAAATCCACTTTACCTTTATATACAAAATCCGAAATACAAAGCCAAAAATCAAATTCACCTGTGAACGGTGCAGATTCTGTAAAGAGAATAAAAGCTGAATTTTTCTTAAAACGAGGAAAAAAAGCGATCACAGAAAAGAACTTCAAAAGCGCAGAACAATATCTTGAGAAATCCATTGAATTATATCCACTGTATTTTGACGCATGGCATGCCTTGGCAGAAATGAATGAGCATGCAGGTTCTTTGCAAAAATCACTAAAGGGATATAAAATGTGCGAAAAGATAGATAGTACATACGCCAAATTGTATTGCAGTATTGGAAACATCTACTTAAGGATGAAGCAAAAAAACGCTGCCTACGATGCATATACCAAAGCTATTTTGCTCAAATCCGATGATATACCTGCATTAATGGCTCGCGCGTCTATCTTAACAGATTGGAAAAAATATAAAGAAGCTATATCAGATTATGACATGGTGTTGAAAACTGACCAACTTTACCCTTACGCTTACAAGGCAAGAGGACAAACAAAACTATTAGTAAAAGATTTCGCTAGTGCGGTAGATGACTTTACACGCTTTCTAATCTTTGAAGAAACTGATCCCTCAGCTTACTTTTATCGTGGCCTTGCCAAGATAGGCAACAATGAATTGCTCGATGGATGTATGGATCTTTCGATATCTGCCGGAATGGGATACTCTGCATCAGAGAAAGCCATTAAGACGAGTTGCGAGTAATTGACTCATTTTACTAACTTAGAAAAATATTATGTTTGCCGCAAAGATCTCGCTGTTGTATTACTATTACGTTTTGAAAGCATCGCATATATTAAATAATTAAATACAAGACATACCTTGTCTTTACTTTGCATTTGACAGATAATTATGCTTTTGTGAATAATTAATGCAACTAATTTACGGATAGATATTAGCTTCGCTAAGGCGTTAGCTGAAACTTATGGGCTATTGCTTAGTATTCATCAGGCATGAATAGGTAACTCTCCACTACGCGCAGTGTGTCCGAAACCGAAAATGCGTTATTCATCATCAGAGATTGAAGAAGAAAACACGATGAGACTAAGTCAATAGCCCTCCTTTTTAATTTTGGGAGTAAAATACAGCTCCGTAGGGAGCCGTTTTTAGTGAAGGTAACCGAACATGAAATTCTTGTTAGCGGAGAATAGTAATTGACCCGGTGTGATTGCGAGAGTATTCGTTACTAAACACTGTATTCATTCTGTAAACATATACTCCTTGGGGCAATAACTGACCCTTATAAGTACCATCCCAAACAAAGTTATGATCAGAAGTTTCAAAAACCTGTTCACCCCATCGGTTGAAAATGGAAAAGTTCAAATACATAATACCATTTAAATCACCTCGTATCTGCAAAACATCGTTATTGCCGTCATTGTTCGGAGTAAAAACGTTCGGGATAAAAATATCATTGATGGAATTTACTTCAACTGTCAGGGTATCTTGTGCTTTGCAGCCATTTTCATCTACCATAGTTAAAGTATAAAATGTGGTCTCTCTTGGAGTAACTTGCAAATTAGAACCACACGGGGAGCAAATTAAATCCCCCAACGCCAACCAACTGAAAGTATTTTCATGGTCTACATTGGAAGCAGCACTTAGTTGAACTGTTTCACCGGATTTGATGTAAGGAGAAGATGCTATCGCTTCCACTTTCACGCTATAATCATACGAAATGATAAACCCAGTTTCGGCCGAACAGTCTCGGCTATCCGTAACAGTTACTTTGTATTCGCCCTCCGAAAGAAGGTTCACGTCCTCCGAATCATCACCATTACTCCATTTAAAATGGTAAGAAGGAGTACCTCCATTAACAGTTAAATCAACTGAACCTGTTTCCACTTGCTCACATGCAGTATTCTGTGCTACTGATGTAAGAACAATGGGAGGAGCTATTCCAATACTCTCCGAAATAGTGGCGGCACATCCGTGATAATCAGTAACAGTGGCTGAATAGCTTCCGACAGAGAGACCGGTTATACTTTCGGAAGCGGATTGATTACTCCATTCATAAGTATAAGATGTTGTACCTCCAATTACATTCAGATCGATTGCTCCGTTAGTACGGTTCGTGCAACTTACAGGAATAACACTGGAGGTTACATTTAGTAGATCCGGCTGCGTAACAATAATGTTCGGTAAAGATATAGAACAGCCATTAGCATCTGTAACGGATACCGAATAACTACCGGCTGTTAAAAAGGCTATATCTTCTGTTAAAGATGAGTTGTTCCATACAAAAGTGTAAGAGGAACTTCCTCCGCTCACTGATAAATCAATCTTACCATCGCTTCCTCCAAAACAACCAACGGCAGAAACATTAGGGATTGTCCGTATCGCAGTTGGTTGTAGAATTGTTATAGAATCAGCAATACCGCAATTATTTGCATCGGTTATTGTAACGGAGTAATCACCGGCTGGAATATTATCTAAGTCTTCTATTAATGTAGCATTTGTCCATACATAACTATAAGGTGTTTCTCCACCTACTACTGATAAGTCAACAGCTCCATCACTAGCTCCAAAGCAGGTAGCGTCTATTTTTACCGTAGTTGCTTGAATAGAAGTCGGCTGAGTTAACACAGCTGCAACTGATGCACTACAACCATTCGCATCTGTTACCGTAACTGAATAATCTCCTGCTGCCACACCGCTCTTATCCTGGCTAACAGAGTTGTCATTCCATAAGTAAGAATAATTTGCTGTTCCACCACTAACCGCCAAATCTATACTTCCTGTTGCAGTACCGTTACACGCTACATTGGTTGGGCTGACATTAAGTAGTAAAGCAGAGGGCTGCATAATATTAACTGAGACGCTTGCAGAACAGCCTGCATTGTCGTTGGCAGTTACAGTATAGGTCCCAAGTGTCAGGCTCGCTCTTCCTTGTCCAGAAATTCCATCAGCCCATGTATAGGCATAGGGAAAATTACCTCCGGCTACATTAACATTTATACTTCCATCATTTCCACCAAAACACGATAGATGTGCGTGAGTTTCTGCGATCACAAAAGGAGTAGCCTGAATAATATTTACAGACAGGGAAGCTGAACATGAATTTGAATCCCTAACTAATATTGAATAATTGCCAACGACAAGAGAAGAAATATCCTCAGTAGTATCCGATGTGCTCCAAAAATAGGTGTAAGGCAAAACTCCACCGTCAACGGTTAAATCAATACTTCCGGAATTTGCGCTGCTACATCCTACATCTATTTGGGTAGTACTCAATGCCAAAGATGTGGGTTGGTTAACAATAACTGAACTAGAAGCCACACAGTTATTAATATCAGATATATTAACCAGATAACTTCCTGCCGCTACATTACTCAAATCTTCTGTATACACATTGTTGCTCCATGAATAAAGGTAGCTGCCTGTGCCTCCACTCGTTGTCAAATCAATTCCACCATCTGATGATCCAAAACACGAGGGTCGAAGTATAGATACAGAAGTAACAATAGGAGCGGGTTCAGTAACCGTGACCAGAGTAAAAGCTGTGCATGTATTCGCATCTGTTACTGTCAGGTAGTAATTTCCTGCAGAAATGGAGTTTCTTTCAGATGTAAGATTTCCATCACCCCATACAAATGAATATGGAGCTGTTCCGCCATTAACCGATGTATTGATTGTTCCATTGCTTAACCCATTGCATGTAACATTTGTTATTGCAGCAGAAATATTTAGCGGACTTATCTGCGTAACAAAACTCGTATGTGTTGCCGAGCACCCAAAAGAATCAGTCACTATTACTGTATATGAACCAGCAGAAAGATTCGTTCTGTTTTGTAAAATAATTCCTCCTCCCCAATCAAAAGAATAGGGTGCAGTTCCACCGGTTACTGTAAGGTTGATTTCTCCGTTGCCCCCTCCGCTACATGTAACTTCTGTTATTATGGATGAAAGAGAGATCGAATCGGGCTGTTCAATAATCGGGTTCACATTAAAAGAGCATCCGGCATTGTCTACTATTGTAGTTGAATAAGTGCCAGCTACAAGGTTCACTCTATTTTGTGATGTAACTCCGCCCCCCCAATCATAGCTGTAAGGAGCAGTTCCACCGGCTGAGTTAAGATTTATCCATCCGTTATCGCCACCAAAGCATGTAACATTTCCGGAAACGGAAGAAACACTCAGCGGAGATAAAGGTTGACCAACCGTTGCACTCGCGCTTGCCGAACATCCGTGGTTATCAATCAGTAATACCGAATAATTGCCGGCCGGAATTGCAGTTCTGTTTTGAATATCCCCGGCACCATCGCTCCAGCTATACACATAAGGAGCAAAACTTCCGAATGCAGTAATATTAATGGCGCCTGTACTATCCCCAAAACAATTTACATCAATAGCGTCAGCAATTACTACAAGCTCAGAAGGCTCACTAACGGTTGCAGAACTTGTTGCACTACATCCATCATTATCTATGATAATTACGGAATAATTACCTCCATCAAGTAACGTTCTGTTTTGAGTGGTTACCCCATCATCCCACATGAAGGTATATGGCGAACTTCCATTTACTATGCTTATACTTATACTACCGTTGCTGGTACCATAGCAAGTTACATCAGCAATGGAAATATTAGTTGATATTGGGAAAGCTGGCTGTTCGATTGTTACTGTGCGCGAAGTGGTACAAGAATTATTATCGATAGCAGTAACTGTATAAGAACCAGCCTTCAGGTTAGTAATATCTTGTGAAGTTGAACCCGTTGACCAAAGATAGGAGTACGGAGCAGATCCATTATATACTGTGACATCCACAGAGCCAAAACTATCGTCATAGCAAACGTTATCTGTTTGAATAGAAGATATACTCATAGGTGTGTAAGATGGAATTGTTGCACAAGCATTTGCCGGACATCCCTTGGAATCGGTAGCAGTTACACAATAGGTTCCTGAATTAAGATTCACGCGCAAAGAATCAATTATACCACCGCCCCACCAATAGGAGTAAGGTGGAGTGCCCCCACTTGCATTAGCCACAGCCGAACCGCTGGGTCCACCCAAACAGGCAAGAGGAGAAGGAACGACTGTTACCGTTAAGGCGAATGCCGGCTGAGGAACAAAGATAGAGGCCGTAGCTGTGCAGCCATTTAAGTCAGTCACAGTAACGGTATAGGTTGCTGCCGCAAGACCAGTTCTGTTTTTAGTAAATCCTCCATCATTCCAACTATAGGAATAAGGAGATCTTCCACCGCTTACTGTATTATTGATTGCGCCATTGCTACCACTATGGCAACTAATGGCAATTGCTGAAAGGTTAGTTGTAAGTAGGGAAGATTCAGTAATACTAACAGAAATTGTTGTGGTAGCACCCGTATTATCTGTAACCGTAATTGAATAAGTGCCAGCAATAAGGTTGCTCCGGTCTTCCGTTGTCACCCCTCCGTTCCAAAGATATGAGTAAGGTGCAGTTCCATTAAAGGCAGTAATGTCTATACTACCAGTACTATCGCCATAGCATTTTACATCTACATGGCTCTCAATAACTGACACAGCACTCTGTACCGTTCCAGAACAAATGACGAATAAGAAAGAGAAGATCAGGTTTTGTATAAACCTTTTCATGCCGGTTATAGTTTAAATTATCCAAAGCCTTCACACTTTGAACAACTAACGTTTATATACGAGCCGCCTGATGGTTTGTTTCATATAGTCGAATCCTGTAGGGCAATCAAGACAGTTGCTAAAATTCTCTATAATTGCTCCACTTTCAGGAATTATTGAATCCTTGATTGAAAGTTACCCGATAATTCAATCATCAATAC
>JAZKEP010000177.1:0-1810 GCA_040387015.1 Bacteroidota bacterium | reverse complement strand
GTTATTCCATTGGCCATGCTTTTTGCCGTTTGTTTAATGAACCTCTTTGGGGTAAGCGGAAACCTGATGAGCCTTGGGGCAATTGATTTTGGGCTTATTGTAGATGGCGCCGTAATTATTGTGGAGGCTTCGTTACATCACCTTGGGCTGCGAAAAAACAAGAACAGACTATCACAGCAGGAAATGGATCTGGAGATCTTAGAATCGGCTTCCAAGATCAGGAACAGTGCTGCATTTGGAGAAATCATTATCCTGATTGTCTACCTTCCAATTCTTGCCCTTGTAGGTATTGAAGGCAAAATGTTTAGGCCGATGGCGCAAACTGTTGCTTTTGCCATTCTGGGTGCCTTTATTTTATCATTGACCTATGTTCCCATGATGAGCGCTTTGTTGCTAAGCAAAAAAATAAGCACTAAGCGTAATATCTCAGATAAGATCATGTCTTTCTTTCAGCGGATCTATACGCCTTGGTTAAATTTCGCACTCCGTGCAAGAACATTGGTAGTTGGCATTGCGGTTGGACTATTCATCATTTCTTTATTGATCTTCAGTTCCTTGGGTGCAGAATTTATTCCAACTTTGGAGGAAGGGGATTTTGCTGTAGAAACCAGGGTGCTTACGGGAAGTAGCCTTTCACAGACCATCGAGGCATCAACACGTGCAGCAAAGGTTTTAAAGGCTAATTTCCCAGAGGTGAAAGAGGTGATTGGAAAGATTGGTTCATCTGAAATCCCTACCGATCCCATGCCCGTAGAAGCCTGCGACCTGATGATTATTTTAAAGGACAAAGGCGATTGGACCAGTGCCAGCAGTAGAGAAGAACTAGCTGGGAAGATGCAGGCCAAACTTGAACAATATATTCCTGGCGTAACCTTTGGTTTCCAGCAGCCTATTCAAATGCGCTTTAATGAGCTCATGACAGGTGCGAGGCAAGATGTGGTTATTAAGATCTATGGAGAGGATTTTGCCAAGTTGGGCGGTTATGCTACGAAGATTGGAGCTATTGCCAGCAAAATTGAAGGTGCACAAGATGTTTATGTAGAACAAGCTGCTGGTTTGCCACAGGTGATTATCAAGTTCCATAGAGATAAGATTGCACAGTTTGGACTCAATATAGAAGATGTGAATACAGCGATCCGTTCAGGTTTTGCTGGTGAAGTGGCTGGATTGGTATTCGAGGGAGAAAAACGGTTTGATATGGTTGTTCGGCTGGAAAAGGAAAACAGACAGTCTTTAGAAGATGTGAAGAACTTGTTTGTAACCGCTCCCAACGGCAATCAGGTTCCATTGGAGCAACTTGCGGATATTGATTATAAGGAAGGTCCGAACCAAATTCAGCGTGATGATGCCAAGCGCAGGATCATGGTCGGTTTTAATACCAGGGGAAGAGATGTAGAAAGTATCGTAAAAGAAATTAAGCAGAAGATAGACACTGAAATTAAGTTTGCTCCGGGTTATTATCCAAGTTATGGAGGGACATTTGAAAACCTACAGGCTGCCAATAAACGACTGTCCATTGCCGTTCCCCTAGCATTGCTGTTGATCCTGTTACTGCTGTATCTCACTTTTTCTTCCTTCAAACATGCACTGCTCATCTTTACCGCAATTCCGCTTTCGGCCATTGGCGGTGTATTTGCATTGTGGGCAAGGGGAATGCCGTTCAGCATTTCTGCAGGCATAGGCTTTATTGCCTTGTTTGGTGTGGCAGTGCTGAATGGGATCGTATTGATTAGTGAGTTTAACCGATTAAAAAAAGAAGGAATGAAAGATCTATTAACAATTATAAGGACAGGTACCTCAGTAAGGCTTC
>JAZKEP010000176.1:3872-5693 GCA_040387015.1 Bacteroidota bacterium | reverse complement strand
GGCAATCAAAAAGAAACAGGCATAAGGTACTGCGGAAGAGATTGTATAGGATTTCATGGTTTAGGATTTATATTAATAAAAGTAGGAAAAATACAATATGCTGCAAATGTAAAAGGCACTAAGGCAGGCCGCCAGGGTGCTTACCGGGTTTGTTCTTTCGGTTTATGTTGGATTCTTTGCGCTTCCGCATTTTCCCGGAAGCCATTCTTTCAGTTGGTGAAGGCCCCGACCGATAGTTCTACTTGCTTAATTATTTAGAATTAATCCAACCCCTTATATTTTCGGGTAGTGGAGGCGACTCATGGGTTACACCTAACTGTTTAAATACCTCGGTGGGCTTTAGGTGGCTTTTGGGACTGCGCACCAGCCCTTCTATATATGTATGCGCGCAAACTTCGCCTTTTACATAAAAAATATGCTCAAGGTAAAACCTGCGCTCGTTCCAGTACACCATACGGGTAATTAAAGTTACCCGGTTGAGGGCTTTAATCGATTTCCGGTAGGTTATAGTTTCGGAAGTGGTAACGGGCACCCATGCTTTTTTTAAAGCCACCGTTCGGAATTCGGAATTGAACAGGAAGTTCCAGCGCGCCAAACCCATATACAAGGCATAGGTTTGGGTAAACAGCCGGGTGTAGTCGGTATCTATTAACGGAAGGGCTATGAAGTGTAACTCAAAGTCATCGAGCAGACCTTTTTTGGGGGAGAGAAGGCTTTTAAGAAGCACATAGATGAAGCGGAGACGATACATGGGCTTAATGTTTTGGTTGGTGCGGACAAGAATAGTGATTGTTAATGGTGAAAGAGCAAACGATAACTTATAAATGAAGGTTTTGAAGTGTTATGCTTTTCCGAGGTTGGTGCTGTCACCAACCGGAATTGTTTCGGTCGGTGAGGACACCAACCGATAGTTCAAAAATTTAATAAGGCATTTCCCCCAATCCTGAATCAAGTTTTACAAAACTTGAGCAGGTTTTGCCGAAACAGGAACAAGGTTCAACAACACATAAGCAGGTATTTTTAAAACATAAACATGTTTTACGATATCTTAAACCGGTTTTTGCAAAACATATTTACGTTTTGCTAAAACATAAACAGGTTTCGCAAGTTCATAAGTATAAATCATGAAAACATACACAGGGTTTGCCAAAACATGCTTATGGTTTGGTAAAACATACCTACGATTTGCGCCTGGCTGCGGTAGTGTTTCAGTTTGGTCTCAAAAGGAAGTGTCAGGCTGAGCGAAGCCGAAGCTTCTATCCTTTTTAGACCCGGCAGGGTCTCCGCCTCGGGACCCTGCTGATGAGTATAAACCGCAGGGTTCTTTTTCTCTTATGATTTTTGTTTGAAAAAGAAACCCTTCGGGGACCAGTAATAGTGATTGTTAATGGTGAAAGCGAAAAGGGTAGCTGATAAGTACAGGTTGGGAAGAGTTATGCTTTCTCCGATGTGGGGCTGTCACCAACCGGAATTGTTTCGGTGGGGTGAGGACACCAACGGATAGTCTAAAAGTAGTTCTTCCCGGTTGTTGCTGAAAATAAAAGCAAGAGATTTTTTAATAATGCCACATTTGGAGTTTCATTTGAATCGCTGACAATACATCTCCAAATCATCGTCTTCTGCTTCGTCAAAACCAAGTTCGCGAGCAAAAGAAATATCGGAACAGGCACCTTCTTCATCTCCTAGTTCCCATTTACAAAGACCACGATTGCGATAATAATTGGAAAGATTGGGATCTAATTCTATTGCTTTATTAATATCATTTATGGCTGCCTTATAGTCATGTTGCTTATACTTCACCCAGCCGCGCAAAGAAAAAGC
>JAZKEP010000176.1:0-3862 GCA_040387015.1 Bacteroidota bacterium | reverse complement strand
AAAAAGCGGCAGGTATGGTGGAATCAACTGCAATGACACGATTAAAATCGACAAGGGCATGACTATAATCTCCCATCAATTCATTAGCCATACCTCTATATAGATAAAACAAAGTGCCTTTTGGATATAGTTCAATGGCTTTATTCAAATCATTTAAAGCACCTGTGTAATCCTTAAACTCTATTTTTAGTCTTCCCCTATTTGCATATGTGGCAAACATGCCAGAGTCAAGTTCAATAGCTTTATTATAATCCAACAGTACTCCATTATAATCATCAATATTAATTTTTGCAAGTGCGTGGTTATTGTAGGCTTCAGCAAGCTTCGGGTTCAATTTTATTGCTGCTTCAAAGTCTTGTATGGCATGTTTGTTCGCTCCATTTTCAAGGTATACATTTCCCCGTTGGTAATAAGCGTTTGCATCATTAGAGTTTAACTCAATTATACTATCAAAGTGTATAATAGCATTGTAATATTCATTATCGGATGTTTTGAGCGTTGTATTCCGATTTAGTGAATCAATATCTTTTCTATTTACACTTGAAGCGGTTAGTTTCTTAATAGAATCCTCGGTCGAAATAAATTCATCATAAACATGAACCCAAACTGAATCTGAAGTATAGACTTCATTATTGCTAAGCGTAAGTGACCAAGGGAGAAATAGTATCTCCCCCGTTCTTTTGGCAACAAGTGTATAAGTCCAAGAAGTTGATTCTTCAACTTTTTCTTTGGTAACGTATCGTTTACTAATACTGGTATTAGGCCCGGCAATTACTTTAAAATCGTATGGAATTTGTATAGCTATTTTACTGCTTACTGTATTATGTGCATCAGGGTTATGATACGAAAAGGTGAGTTTAAAAGGATGGTTAGCTCTTATGTGCTGTGGATTGTGTTCTGCTACTATTTTATGAGATGAATCTCCCGCAAATACAATATTTGGAGAAGGCACTCCGGTAATTAAAAAAAGTTGCAACAAAACGATTGAGGTAATTTTGATGTAAGACATAATTCTTTTAAGTGAACTAGGATTAAGGTAATAAGCCTTGGTGTTCTTCTCACCTATACAACATCTACTTATACTCCTCTACCTCCTTCACAATCTGCTCTACAAATGCAGCGATAGAAATTACTCCCTGGTCACCATGCCCTTGTTTACGAACAGCAACATTGCTATCAGCCGCTTCTTTTTCACCTACTACCAACATATAAGGCACTCTTCGCAATTCGGTATCGCGTATCTTCTTGCCAATCTTTTCAGCGCGCTCATCAATACTCACTTCAAGGTTGTGTTTCTTTAATTCAGCACGAACCTGTTTGGCATAATCCAAATATTTATCGCTTATAGGTAGAATAGCCACTTGCTCAGGAGCCAACCACACCGGGAACTTACCCGCATAGTGCTCCAGCAAAAAGCCAATCATACGCTCGTGTGTGCTCAACGGTGCGCGGTGAATAATGATAGGGCGTTCCTTTTCGTTCTTCTCGTTTACAAAACTTAAATCAAAGCGCTCTGCCTGCGCAAAGTCAACCTGGTTGGTAGCAATGGTGAACTCTTTTCCAATGGCGCTCCAAATCTGTATATCAATCTTCGGCCCGTAGAAAGCAGCTTCATCAGCAACTTCCACAAACGGCAAACCGCTTTTCACCAGCACTCTGCGCACCATGTCTTCGGTTTCAATCCAAAGCGGAGCATTGTCAATATACTTCTGTCCGAGCTTTTCGGGCGAATGTTTACTAAAGCGCATCTGGTATTTATCAATACCGAATATTTTAAAATACTTCACATAAAGCTCATTCACTTTCATGAACTCTTCTTCGAACTGGTCTTTAGTGCAGTAGATGTGTGCATCGTTCATCTGCATACTGCGCACACGCATCAAGCCCATCAACTCACCGCTTTGCTCATAGCGATAGCAGGTTCCGTATTCAGCATAGCGCAAAGGCATATCGCGGTAACTCTTTGGTGTAGCACCAAATATTTTATGGTGATGCGGACAGTTCATAGCCTTGAGATAATACTTGCCGCCATCCAATTCCATTGGAGGAAACATAGAATCGGCATAGTAAGGCAAGTGGCCGCTGCGCAGATACAAAGCTTCTTTAGCAATATGCGGAGATTTAACGCGCACATAACCCTGCTCGTTTTCATTCTTCTTTGCAAGGGCTTCCAGCTTTTCAATAATAGCAGCTCCCTTAGGCAGCCATAAAGGAAGCCCCGGACCTACTTCATCATCAAAGGCAAATATCTCCAGCTCTTTTCCAATCAAACGGTGGTCGCGTTTCTTCTGCTCTTCGAGCATAGCAAGGTACGCATCCAGTTGCGCCTGCTTCGGAAAAGTGATGCCGTATATGCGGGTCAATTGTTTGTTATTGCTATCGCCTTTCCAATAAGCCCCGGCAATGTTCAACAGCTTAATGGCTTTAATATACCCTGTTGAAGGAATATGCGGACCACGGCAGAGGTCGGTAAAGTTTCCTTGTTTGTAGAAAGTAATTTCGCCATCGGTCAATCCCGAAAGCAAATCGAGTTTGTATTCATCACCTTTTTCGGTGAAATATTTTACAGCTTCTGCTTTAGGCATTTCGCTGCGCTCATATTTGTTATCCTGCTTAGCTAAATCAAGCATCAGCTTCTCCACGCGCTCTAAGTCAGCTTCGCTCAAAGTTTGTCCGCCCATGTCAATGTCATAGTAGTAACCGTTATCTAACGGTGGTCCTACCCAAAACTTTACACCGGGAAACAAAGTCTCCACTGCTTCCGCCATTAAATGCGCGCTCGAATGCCAGAACGTTTTCTTGCCGCCTTCATCTTCAAATTTCAAAAGCTTAAGGGAAGAGTCTTTAGCGATAGGCCGCGTTAGGTCCCACACTTCGCCATTTATTTCAGCAGCCACAACAGCTTTCGCTAAACCTTGACTAATACTTGCCGCTACATCGTAAGCACTTACACCTGCTTCGTATTCACGCACACTTCCATCGGGGAGAGTTATCTTAATCATTTCGGATTTCGGATTTTAGATTTCGGATTTAAAATACAGGAGGCGAATATAAAAATGTGAGATTGAAGTTTGCGTGAGATTCTTTATACATTTAAGCTACAAACAACTTATGAAAAATATAGCCGTCATTCTGCTCCTTGTTTTCTTCCACCTGATTAGTTTATCGCAACAAAGCGATAACTGTATTCTACTGATAAACGGAAAACAATTCATCAACAATTCCAAAGTCCCTAAAGACGATTTACTGAAACTCTGCTTAATGCAGTTAAGTGATACAAGAGTCAATAAGATACTGAAACCTATTTCTTTTCAATGGGTAGTTTCAATAGCGGGACAAATTGTAAAAGGAGATTTAACTACCTGCTCAAAACTGACTGAGGCAGTCAATAAAATGCAAAGTGATGATATATTGTTTGTGGAGGAAATAAAGTATAAAGGCGTTGCAGGTTTGTGCGCAGGGCAATTCGCCCTCACCTTAGAATAGATACTTAACACAGTTCAGCTTCTTGAAGTGCCAATCCTTTCTAAACGTGTTTTTACCCTCCAAATATCTCCACTACCGATTTGTGAATGTTTTTGGAGATGGCATCGGTAGGTAAATCGTTTTCATCTTTTCCGAACGGATCTTCTATTTCTTCGGCAATCAATTCCAAACTGGTTAATGCGTAGAAAATAAACGCAACCACAGGAATGCAATAATAGCCGAGCGAGAAAACCATTGTAAACGGTAGCGTCATCACAAAAAAGAAAATGAACTTTTTAAGGAATATGCTGTATGAAAACGGAATAGGAGTGTTCTTAATCCGTTCGCAAGCTCCGCAAATATCTGTAAGCGACATTAACTCCGGATTGAGATAAAG
>JAZKEP010000175.1:0-5423 GCA_040387015.1 Bacteroidota bacterium | reverse complement strand
ACCTGAATGGAATGTTCGATAGCATTTCTGTTTGTATCAGCAAAGGATTGGGCGCGCCTGCGGGTAGTGTGCTGCTGGGCTCTAAAGATTTTATTAAACGGTCACGGAAAATAAGGAAGGTGATGGGAGGGGGGATGAGACAAAGCGGAATGCTGGCTGCTGCCTGCATCTATGCACTAGAGCACAATATTGAAAGGTTAAAAGATGATCACCAAAGGGCTAAACAGTTAGCTGAAGTGCTGAGGCCGCTTTCATGGGTTAAGAAAGTATTGCCTGTAGAAACGAACATTGTAATCTTTGAAGTGAAAAATTCAGCGGTTATGGCAGAGCAACTGGCCAAACACAATATCCGGATACAACCATTTTCTCCAACCTTATTGCGTATGGTTACGCATCTTGATTTTACCGATGACATGCTGGGGAAAACTATAACTGCTTTGCAACAACTAGTTCCCTAGGCCTTATTTTACCAACGAAAACTTCTTCATTACTGTTTCGCTGCCTGCGTGGAAACGCACAAAATAAACGCCTGCCGGCTGCGATGTAAGATCAATGGAATGATATTGGTCCGATGGAGTCGATGGAGTCAGGTTAGTGGCTGTTGCCAGTTTTTCGCCTATTACATTATAGATTTCGCAGCTATAGGTAACATTGTTTTTTATGCCTGCTCTTACGTGTATAATGCCCGATGAAGGAACCGGAAATACATCAACTCGCTCAAAACTTCCGATGTCATTCTTAATGCTGCTTACTACCACCGGGGTGGCAATACCGGCCCGCGAAGATTGTAGCATAGCGCGCATAATTCCTATTTGGTCATTGGTAAACATGTTCTGGCAGCGGTCATCCGAATAGTCCATATAGTTTTCAATCATGTCGGGATGATCGTTCAATGAGTCTATACAGGAGTTTACAAGCGTATCGCAGGTTTGCTGGTTAGCTGCACTCGATTCAGGTGTTTCAGCAAGCCCGTCATCCTCGGTGCAGTCACCATCGCCCCAAATGTGGCGCAGGCCAAAGTAGTGTCCCAGTTCATGCACTAAACTTCGTCCTCTTGTAACAGTAGGGTCAATAGGGGCAATAGAGTTTCTGCCAACCACCGGAAAGTGCAACACCACACCTTGCTTTGCAGAATCTGTGTTAGAACCGCTTGGCCAATTGGGCGCATTATCCGGTGGAAAAGCATAACCTAATACGCCTAAACCAAAAAATACATTACAAACCCAAACATTCAGGTAACGGTCAGTTGGCCATGCATCCTTGCCGCCCGCAGCACTGCTTTTTACGTTATCACTGAATGGGTCAAAACCTAAAAAGCCCGGTGTTCCGGCAGTGCGCGTAATTCCGGTGGTTGGGTTTCCATCGGGGTCGGTAGTGGCCAGGTAAAATTCAATACCTGCATCGCCTGCTACCGGTTTGAAAATATCCCGCGTCTTAACCGTATCAGCATTTTTTCTTCTGTAATCCTCATTCAGCACTTCCAGCTGTGAAAAAATTACCGAGTCCGGAATGCTTTCATTAGGAGAGGTATAAACTATATGAAACACCGTTTGAACACGATAAACGGTATCGTTTCCTGCACGGCTATATTTATTTCGCTCGGCTAATTGCTTTGCATTGTCGAAACAGGCATTTACCCTTGCCTGATAACCGGGAGTTTGTTGCTCTTTCTGTTGCATCAAATCAAATGTCCCGCATTTCTGCAAGGCTGTTTGTGCGGTAGAAACAAAGGCAACAGAAAGAAATGCCACGAGTGTGAAAATTGATTTCATAATGGGTTATTTACTGATTAAAAGTTTTTCTGTTTGAGAAGAGTTGGCACCTTTCAGGTGGACAAGATAGAGCCCGCTGCTTAAGTCTTCTACCGAAAAAATAAGCGCATCGCTATCTATTCCGGTTTCATAAACTAATTCGCCTGTACTGTTAAGCAACTGCAATTGCTCAAACGAATGATTGGCGGGTAAGCGAACTCCTACTAAATTACCGGCAGGATTAGGAAACACTTTCACATCTTGCTTTTTCAACTCGCCAGCCGAGAGTGCCGGATTGTTCTGAATGTTTATGTTATCCAGATACAAAACATTGCCCCAGTCGGTCACATTTTCAAATTTGAAAGAAACCTTTCTCTGAGGACCAATGGCAACAAGCGGAACCGAAACGGTTTTCCACTGTGTAGCATCGGGTAGGAACAAAGTAGTTTGATTAGAATCCGTTGCCAGTTGCGCTCCGTTCTGGTTCCATATTTTAATCCAGTTGCTTCCGCAGTCGAGGCTATAATACAAATTCAGCGAATCGCTCCGGTTAATACTATGCTGCACATACGCCACATCAAACTTCAGCTCGGGATAGGTAGTGCCTGTAAAATCATATACATCTGTAATAAGCCCATCCCTTTTGCCAGTAGGGTTCGAACTGTAACCAAGGTTATTGATAGAGGCACTTTGAAAACTCGATTCATAGCCACCATAATTCGTATTCTGCAACCAGGTTATATCGTTGTTCGGATTGTTGACACTCCAATTGGATGCAGGAAACCCGCTTTCAAAATCTTCAGTAAAGGGCAGTGCTGCCGAAGGCCCTGCATCGTAAGCAATAAACGCAACATTCTTGCTGTCGTTACCACTAAAGCCATCGCTGGTCTGGCCGTTTACATTGGCAAAAGTGACAGCCAACGTATGCGCCCCGTCAGTTACCGTTTGTGCTGGTAGTGTTATTTGTGTTTCCTGCAACAGGCCAATCGAGCCGTTCCAGTTTATAATTTGCGTTCCGCCACCATCAATCTGCAAATAAAACTTTCCTGAAGTGATAGTAGTGGTTCCTTCATTGCGGATAAGTACCGCTGGTGAAAAAGTTAGAGAGCAAACGGTATCCGTTGGCAACCCAATTTTTGCAACCGCTGCATCCAGGTTATAGAAGCAGGCCGATGTAGAAGTTTTTATAGTGGCGCGTGCCCCGTCAAGCGTATTACGCATGGCCTGCGCCTGGTCAATGGTAAACATGCTGCTGCAATTATCTCTTGTATAGTCCATGTAATTCATAAACATATCTCCGTTGGGCCCGTTGCTACAGCTTATGCTCGGGTAATTAGGGCAGCCGAAATTTAAGTCGGCCTGATCGGGAGTGTCCGAAATAAAATCACCTACATCATTGCAATTAGCATCAAAGCCCCATATATGCAATAAGCCAAGCCAGTGACCAACTTCATGGGTGATAGTCTTTCCTCTATTATAAGTCGGCAATACGCTGCCGATAGTTCCTATGTTGGTATAGCGCGATACAATGCCATCTTCATTAGCCGCACCAAAACCAGGGAAAGTGGCATAGGCAAGAATGCCGTCCGTCAAAAGCTGGCCCCCCATTCTCACACTCCATATATTCAGATACCGCGAGGAGTTCCAGGCAGTAGCGGGTTTCAACGTGTTGTCAATATCGGTTTCCGAATCCCAGGTGGCTTTGGCGGGAAAAGGGTGGCGTATAATTCCAGAGCTGGGAATTCCATTTTCATCAAATTTTGCCAAGCAAAATTGAATTTTGCAATCGGCCACAAGGCTTTTGAATGGGCCGGGAACAGTTGCAATGCCCGGGTCCTGGTAACTGAAATAAAGGTTCAGTGCATCAATCTGCGACAGCACCTGTGCATCGGTTATATTCTCGCCCGATCCTATAGCGTCATTATCATAGATAATATGAAACACCACCGGAATGTATATCACATCATTAGCGGCACGTGAACCTTCACCCGACACCAACTGCTGGCGGCTGCTTTTAAACTCTTCCCATTTCTGGGCGGCTTGTGCATCGGTTTTAATGCGCTGTTTCAGGTAGCGATCGCTGCTGCACCAATCGGCATTTTGTGCAGGTAGTAAATTTAAAAACAGAATAGCAGACAGCAGGGTGAAAACGCGCACAGTATGTTTCATATAAGTGCGTAAACATAACAAGCAGAATTGATAAATTATAGGCACATTATTTTTACTAATGAGAAGGGTTGTTAAAGTCTCCCTTCGGAGGGATTTTTTAAAAAAAACAATTCCCATTCTCCTATTCTCCCATTCTCAAATTCTCTCATTCCTCCCATCGTCTTATTGTCAAATCGTCACATCATTACCCATCACCCCATCCTCCTCCTCTCAAATTTACCTTCCCAACACAAACCCCTCATTATCAAGCCCATTCATCAATCGCTCCCCTCCAATCAAAAAACTGTCCTCGTCATGTAAGCCTCTGGCCCCGGCATGCACCACTCTGGCCCCGGCCTGTACCACTCTGGCCTTAACCAGAATCACTCTGTCTTCCAACCGCAAGGCACTGGCCCCGACCTGAACCCCTCCGGCTGCCACCAGATTAACCCTGGCGGCAACCTTAATCGCTCTGGCTGCTACATTTATTAGCATGGCTTTGGCAAGTAAGCCACTGGCGGTCGCAAGAACCGTTCAGGCGGTCGCCAGAATCGTTCTGGCAGAGGCTAGTACCGCCTGGGAAGTCACTCGCACCACCCCGTTTCCCGCCCATAGCAGGTCCCCAAGCGTAGTCCGCGCAGCGTATCCCGCTTCGGGAACCTTGAGCTTAGAAATATAAAAAGCGCAGGGTTCATGCCACGCACAAGGCATTACACATCACACCCTTCGGACTAAATAGTCCACACCTTTGGAGGCGAATAAGTGGGTTTTGGTTAAATTTTATAATTGATTGATAATGCATGATGAGGCATTTTGCATTCAATTATCGGCTGCTGCCTTAATCGACCAAAATTTCTCAAACCGGTTCTTTACGCTTACCGAATTTTATATAGGCAGCACCGTGTTTTCTTTAATTCATACCTGATTTCGTAAAGTATTTACCAAGAGTATTATCCCCCAAACAATTTGGGAATTGTAATTTTTTATTTACGCGTTGAAACTTTTAATTTCTCTTAAAGTATAGGTATGTGTTAGTAGTTTGAAAAGCAAACTATTTATCTAAATACCAGCCATGAAACACAAATTTTTACACTCTTTCGCCACCCACAACAAAGCAACGGCACTTAACTTAATAGTTATGCTGGTTTCCGTTTTTGCAACAAACACAGCCTTTGGGGCGGCCAAAAGCAGTGCTGCCAGCGGAAACTGGAGCGATGCTGCTACCTGGCAACCGGTTGGGGTTCCTGATGCTGCTGATCACGTTACTATCAAAGGCGGCCACACCGTTACTATTGACGGCAACTATAGCTGCGTTAACCTTTCGGTGGGTAATGCAACCATGGCCGCTACAACCTTACAAATAACAACCGCAGGAAAAAGCTTAACCGTAACCGGAACTTTTAGTTTAAACCCTAACAACCGCGCTTATGTTTACACCCTTAATGCAGGGCCGGGCCAAATAAATATTAACGGTAGTTCGGCAAGCTGGAGCACCAGCGGAACCAACCGATATTTGGTAAGCAC
>JAZKEP010000174.1:1861-10391 GCA_040387015.1 Bacteroidota bacterium | reverse complement strand
AATCCTAATGCTTCTACTAAATATTCAACGCATTCTCAAAGCGCGTGGCATTGAAAATTCATACACTTTTCTTGTAAAGAACGGTTTCGTGCCGTTTACAGCACATAAGTATAAAAACAGCAAGGTGGAGCATATACGAATTGACCACATTGAAAGGCTGTGTATTCTATTAAACTGCACACCTAATGAGTTGTTTGAGTGGATTCCTAACGATCTGCTGGATGACAAGCACAATCATCCACTTCAAAAAATACGCAGGCGCGATAAGCGAATTGAATTGCATAAGTTGATAGCCAATATTCCCGTTGACAAATTTGAGGAAGTTGAAAAGTTGCTTGCGGGAGTAAGTTGACATTGTTGACCCTTCTTTCATCCTCTAATACTATCTATAAGAAGACATTAATCATTGGTCATTGGTTTATCTGACTACTCCCTTAGCAATTCACCATTTTTTTATTCCTTTACACAAAAGCTATTCTATGAGACTATTTACATTCTTACTCATTTCTTGTGCCTGTCATCTGAGTTATGCCCAAAACCAGGTGCCCGTAATTTCAAACTTTAGTGCCAGCGTTAGTGGCGGACATGTAAACATAAGCTACGACCTCAGCGATGCCGAGAGCAATT
Source organism: Bacteroidota bacterium (assembly GCA_040387015.1). Taxonomy (GTDB): domain Bacteria; phylum Bacteroidota; class Bacteroidia; order Chitinophagales; family LD1; genus Bog-950. The sequence goes on along the minus strand of JAZKEP010000174.1, from coordinate 9,764 downwards.
CCTGTGATGTTAAGTTGCTAATCTCTAACAATGGCGGGCAAACCTATCTGTCAAAGGCAGGGGCCATTACAGGCGATGTTGGTTTCTCTATTACACCTGGAACCGGGAAACAAATCACCTGGAACTTTGATACGGTGAGTAATGCATATGCTTATTCGCTTCGCCTGGTTGCCGATGACCGGCAGTTACCGGACATTCAGGATATAGTTGACGATGTAGACAGCAACCGCCTGCGTTCTGACTTAGAGTTTGTGCAAGGTGTTCGCCACTACACAGCAAATCCTGTTCACCTTGAGGAGGTAAAAGACACTATTGAATATCGTTTTAATGAGGTTGGACTGAATACAAGAAGGCATGATTTTACTAAGGCAGGTTATCTTGGACAGAATATTATAGGGCGCAAGGCCGGGTTAGGGAAAGAAGATACCACCTTTATTATTGATGCCCATTTCGATTCGGTAGATGATGCTCCCGGAGCGGATGATAACGGCTCGGGAGTAGTAGGTTTCCTGGAAGCCCTTCGTGTATTGGCTCCTTACAACTTTGCAAAAAGTATTCGCTTTATCGGTTTCGATTTTGAAGAAACAGTAGGCATTGCAGGAACGGAGGGCAGCCTGCGATACACTCAAACAGAAATTCCTTCGTGGGAAAAAATACAAGGTGTTGCTAATTTCGAAATGATCGGATATTATAGTAATAAACCAAATTCGCAGCAGGTGCCTACGGGCTTCAATCAATTATTCCCTACACAATACAACGCTTTAGCAGCAGATAGTTTCAGAGGGAATTTCATAGTGAATGTGGGCGATGAAGAATCAGTCGATTTTAATCATGCATTCGATTCTCTGTCGGGTATCTATGTGCCCGACCTAAAGATAACTTCGCTTACGCTTACATTTAACGGCTTCTTCGCACTTGATTTCAGACGCAGCGACCATGCTAATTTCTGGGATAGAAATATTCCTGCTCTGCTTCTTACAGATGGTGCTAATTTCAGAAACCTTGATTACCACACTCCTGACGATACGCTTGGGGCGCTTAGCTTTACCTTTATGTCGAATGTGGTGAAGGGAACAGTAGCAACCATCGCCACACTGGCTGGTATTCAACATAGCAGCTATTCCGATTTTGATCTTACTCCGCTCTCCATTCCACGCGGCAATCTTAATTGCGAAGTGCAGCTTAATCCTGTTCCTGTAAAATCAACACTTTCTATTATGGCAGGCGATTGTTTTGAAGGAAACTTTACTTTCCGTGTAATGGATATTCAGGGGAAAGAAGTATTGCACAAAACAATGACCGGTAAATACACAGAGGAAGTTCTGATTGATAAACTTGCTGCGGGTATTTACTTTGCCGTGCTGGAAAACACCAAAGGAAGTGTGGTGCGAAAGTTTGCTAAAGAATAGCAACTGTTATTTTGCTGTTGCCGGATAAACTATTTTAACGGCTTAAGTCTAATGGTATGAAATCTTTAAAAACTATTCTCTTGATATTGGTTTGTTTCTTCTCGGCAACTGTCTTTGCCCAGCAAGGGGTTAACGTAGATAATAAGGGAGCCTCTGCAAAAAGCAAATCGGGTGGTGGCGCTGTAGTAAATAGTAAAGGTTCAGAAATTAAAAACAGTAAAGGAGGCGGAGTAGAAGCGCATAAAAACCAGGTAGCCGCCAAGAGTAGCTCAGGGAAAGGAGTGGAAGCCAACAAGAAAGGGGTGCAGGTAAAAGGCAGCAAGGGCGGTATGACCATTAACAAGAAGAAACTCGAAATAAAGTCTAAAAACGTTAACATCAAGCTGGGCGACAAGAAATAGTCTAAACTCCTGCTCTTAAGTCTTTCCTTCGAGGGTAGACTGTAATCCTTTTATAATTATTATTGCCCGTTTTACATACCTTTTCAAATATCTTTCATTCACCCATGATTAAAGCATTTCTGTTTTCGTTTTTCACCTGTTGTGTTACTCAGTTTACAATAGCACAAAACAGTAATTCAGCTAACCTTCGGCTTAATCAAATTCAGATTATAGCCAGCCACAACAGCTATAAAAAGCGTCCGGATGAACGCGTATTAAAGTTTCTTGTAAGCAAAGCAAAACTGTTGGGTAAGGAAAATAATCCTGTTGCTATCGACTACGGTCATCTTCCTTTCGATTCGCAATTCACTTACTATAATGTTCGCGGTTTAGAAATAGATATCTGCAATGATCCCAAAGGCGGACTTTTCTACAAAAGAAAACTGAACGCCTTTGTTCGCGGGGTGAAGCAAAAATCAGGTATTGCTGATTTGAAAAAGCCCGGATTTAAAGTGCTACACATTAAGGACGTTGACTACGAAACCAACTACTATACCTTCAAGAAATCGCTGGTTGCTTTAAAAAAATGGAGCGATGAAAACCCGAATCATCTTCCCTTGTTTATTAATATAGAAAGTAAAGATGGCTCACCTGCTTCTCAAAGCGGGGTGTTGAGGTTCTTTGGCTTTAAGCGCGATATACCCTTTGATCTTTCCGCCTGCGATTCGATTGATGCGGAGATAAAAAGTGTTTTTGGTGATGACTTGAAAAATATCCTTACTCCAGACCGCCTGCGGGGTAACTTCCCTTCATTGGAAGCAATGGCAACCTCTAATGCATGGCCCATGCTGAATGACTGCAGAGGTAAAATCATTTTTATTATGGAAGGAGGTGCTGTGCCAAATTACATACTCAACTACCCTTCGCTGAAAGGCAGGGCAGTGTTTGTTTATTCCGAGCCGGGCCAGCCTGAAGCCGCCTTTGTAAAGCGCAACAGCGCAACCCGCGATAAAGAAAAGATTAAGGACCTTGTAAAACTTGGATACATCATCCGCACCCGCTCCGATGCCGAAACCTGGGAGGCACGAGATAATGATTACACCGATTTCAATAATGCGTTGGAAGGCGGTGCCCAGATTATTTCTACCGATTTCTACAAAGCTGATACCCGTTTCAGCACCTTCCATGTGCAGTTTAGCAAAGGTGAACCAGGGCGGGCTAACCCTATTATTTCAACTGCTGAAAGTTTGACTGAATAGCAACTTAAAGCCACAGCAATGAAGGTTGAAGGAAAAAATTACCGCACCATCTGGCTGAAAGAAGATGATAACACTTCGGTCAGCATTATTGACCAACGGCATCTTCCGCACAAATTCATTATCGAACACCTGCATTCCGTGCAGGATATTGTTATTGCTATAAAAGACATGCACGTTCGCGGAGCAGGACTGATAGGTGCCACTGCTGCTTACGGAATGTATTTAGCGGTCCTTGAAGCAAAAGATAAAAAGCTGTTCGATAGTTATTTGAACGAAGCTTCTCTCCTGCTTAAAGCCAGCCGCCTTACAGCTGTTAATCTTGAATGGGCGGTAAACAGACAGTTAGCGGCTATTGCAAAGGGAACTTCCATAGATGAAAAGATTTCTATCGCAAAAAATACCGCTTCCATTATAGCTGATGAAGATGCTTCTCATTGTCAGGACATAGGCAAGCATGGAGTGAGCATCATCACTGAGCTTTCAAAAAAGAAGAATGGTGAACCGGTAAACATTTTAACGCATTGCAATGCGGGTTGGCTGGCCTTTGTTGATTACGGTTCAGCAACCGCGCCCATTTATGAAGCTATGGCCAAAGGAATTAAAGTTCATGTGTGGGTAGATGAAACCCGCCCGCGCAACCAGGGCGCTAACTTAACCGCCTGGGAGCTGCACAACCATGGGGTTCCTCATACTCTAATAACAGATAACACGGGTGGCCACCTGATGCAGCAGGACTTGGTGGATATGGTAATTACGGGTGCCGACCGAGTAACCCGTAGCGGTGACGCAGCCAATAAGATTGGAACCTATTTAAAAGCGCTTGCCGCAAAAGATAATAACGTCCCATTTTATGTGGCGCTCCCCTCCTCTACTTTCGACTGGAATATTTCAGACGGAGTAAAGGATATTCATATTGAAGAACGTGGTGCGGATGAAGTAAAATATGTTTACGGTTTGCATGAAGATGAAATTAAGAAGGTGTTAGTGGCACCTTTGGGAAGCCCGGCAGCGAATTATGCATTTGACGTTACACCCTCAAGACTTATCAGCGGTTTAATTACCGAACGCGGCATTTGCACGCCTGATGAAGCAAGCATTCTGAATTTATTTCCTGAACAGAAATAAGCAACTGATGAAACCCGAAGTAGGAATAAAATTCAATTGCCGCTGGCTGGAAGAAAAACCTTTAGATTATAAATATCTGAAAGAACTAAACCAGTGGCGCAATCGCTTATTCAAGGCAGGTTTAATAGGTGTTTATCCCGATGGCATCGGTTACGGAAATATGAGTATTCGCTTTCAGCGCGATAAATTTATTATCACCGGCACCGCTACAGGCCATCTGCAACGGCTGAATGCCCGCCATTATACACAGGTTACTGCCTTCAACCTCGATAAAAACCGCGTGACCACTGTTGGCCCTATCAAAGCTTCCTCCGAATCGCTTACACATGCCATGCTTTATGAATGCAATAAGGAAATAAATGCAGTGTTTCATGTGCATCATAAAGGGCTGTGGAAGAAACTAATGCGTGTTGTACCCACTACTAAAGCAAGTATTGAATACGGCACCACTGCTATGGCCAACGAAATGCTGCGCCTGTTTAAAGAAACGGATCTTGCAACGCAGAAAATATTTGTAATGGCAGGTCATGAAGATGGAATTGTGACCTTCGGCAAAACGATGGATGAAGCGGGCGAGAAAATTCTTAGCGAATTAGAACATTTCAACTCAAATTAGCATTGCTGTATAGGTGGAATTTTTATATTTGCGCTCCTTTTAAAGAATTGCACCTGTAGCTTAACTGGATAGAGCATTTGACTACGGATCAGAAGGTTAGGGGTTCGACTCCCTTCAGGTGCACAAAAAGCGAAGCAATCTGCTTCGCTTTTTTATTTAACCCCGCCTTTACAGAATAACTTAAACTCCCCTCCTTTTAAAATCCGGCAATACCTCCTTTGAGAAGTCCGAATGTGTGCGGCTGCATGCCGGGCACGGTTTACTTAAGAACTACGTTAATAGCTGTCACACACGAACGCTGTGAGAAAGTATAACGTCACCGGCTGTCAGATCGTAACGTTATGAGTAAGAAGGACGTCACCGTCTGCCAGCCATTAACGTTAGGAGAATTCACAACGCATCCGTTTGTCAGCCGCTGACGTTCGGATAAATCCGAACGTTTCTGTGTGTCAGCAGTTAACGTTCCGACTAAGTAAACTGTTCGTGTGACGGATTTAGAGCTGCCTGAAATACTTTTGAGGGGATTATGGCCGGTTTTTACGGAATCTTTCAAGGTCTTCTAATCTGGCAAAGACCTCTTCGCCAATTATTAAGCCTTCTATCTTGCCGGTAATAATTGCACGAAGGAAGGGATAACACCGTATCTTCTTGCCGTTGCACCAGCTAACTACACAACGCCAATCGCTGTGCGACACCTGCGCACCGCCACCGGGCCTCTTCCAACTTCGGTGAATATACTCCCTGGGCGGGTTGTTGACAGTATTAACAGCATAGTATCCATCTACTTTCATAGCCGAAATAAGTTTGCTCTTAATTCTGTCCATAACCGTGCGTCTCTTTACTCCGCAAAGGCGGGCATATTCATCAACGGTTACATAGTTTTCTAACACCTGTATAGCCATAAATTTTCCCTTTTTTATACTCGGAAAACTAAAAAGGGCGAAAATTATTGTGTGTGGGGAAGTGAAAGAGTATCAGATATTAAGTTGTGTAACACCAGTACCGGTAAAAAGCATCTTTTCATGAAGCAGCTACATAAATGTCATCTATGAAGACCATCGCTGCAAGAAGTAACAGAATAAAGGTAAATGCTGCTAACACGTACGTTTCAAATATGTATTTCTTTCTAAAGTATAAAAGTGTGATAGAAAATATGAATAGCAGGTAAAGAGGAATTTGATAGAATGAATAAACCGTTCCGTTTGGATATACATATCCAAAAGCACAAACACGCAAGGGGTTATTGAAAATTAAAGTTCTGACAACTTCTACAGTATCTCCTTCAGTTACATCATCCAGCAAAAATCTGTTTACAGGAAAACGATCTTTATCCGTCTGAAATCCGTATTTACTGCTCGTTAAATAACGGCCATGAACTTTGTAAAAGATTTTACCTGAAACTATCTCTTTGCTGGTTGAAAGGGGCAAATATCTATCCAGAAGAACCGTGGTTGAAAATATCAAACTGATTATACCAATGATGGTGAAGTACCTGGTGTTTGAATCATAAATATCTTCACCCATGATACTTAATATCGATATAGATAGAGTTTATACTCCAATCATTTCTTCCTTCTGCATCAAATGCTTCACCTTTTCCCAAGGCTCGTATTCAAAGTGTTTGCGGTCCTTTATTTTTTCAGGAAAGCGAACATGATATTCAAACTCGTGGCGGAAATGGCGGATGGCAGCGGCAACAGGCCATGCAGCAGCATCGCCCAGCGGACAAATAGTATTGCCTTCAATCTTGCGTTGTATATCCCAGAGTAAATCAATGTCTTCTATTTTGCCGTAGCCGTGTTCCAATCTCCATGTTACTTTCTCTAACCAGCCTGTTCCTTCTCGGCAAGGTGAGCACTGTCCGCAACTTTCGTGATGGTAGAAGCGGGAGAAATTCCAGGTGTTGCGAACGATACATTGACGGTCGTCATACACAATGAACCCGCCAGAGCCTATCATACTGCCTGTTGCAAAGCCACCATCGCTCATACTCTCGTAAGTCATTAAACGGTCTTCGCCTTTAGCCGTTTTATAAAGCAGGTGGGCAGGTAGAATAGGAACCGATGACCCTCCAGGCACGCATGCCTTCAACGGTCGGTCGGTTTGCATGCCTCCGCAGTATTCGTCACTATTCATAAATTCATCAACCGTAATACTCAATTCAATTTCGTACACACCAGGTTTTTTAATATTTCCTGATGCAGAAATTAATTTTGTGCCTGTAGATTTTCCAATGCCGATTTTCGCAAACTCCTCGCCTCCGTTCATTACAATCCAAGGCACATCCATGAGGGTTTCTACATTGTTCACAACCGTAGGATTTCCATACAAACCAACCACTGCCGGGAAAGGAGGCTTAATACGCGGGTTACCGCGCTTGCCTTCGAGAGATTCAATCAGTGCAGTTTCTTCACCACAGATATATGCACCCGCTCCGCAGGTAACATGTAAATCTAAATCGTAACCACTTCCTTTAATGTTTTTACCAAGCCAGCCCTGCGCATATGCTTCGTTAATAGCTTTCTCAAGAATTCGGTAAACCCACATGTACTCCCCGCGAATATAGATGTAAGATAAGTGGGCCTCCAGTGCAAAACTGGAAGTAATCATTCCCTCCACCAAGAGGTGCGGAAGCTTCTCCATCAGGTAGCGGTCTTTGAAAGTACCTGGCTCGCTTTCATCGGCATTACAAACCAAGTGACGTGGCTTGCCGCTTTTCTTATCAATAAAACTCCATTTCATTCCGGTAGGAAAGCCCGCTCCTCCCCTTCCACGAAGGCCGCTCTTTTTTACTTCCTCAACAATATCGAGGGGAGTCATCTTCAAAGCTTTCTCAACCGAGGCATAGCCTCCTTTACTGCGGTAAACTTCGTAAGTCTCTATTCCGGGAACGTTAACGTGTTCTAAAAGAATTTTTTTGCCCATGCTGTTATTTGCTTGCTGATGCTTATTATAACCAATTCACTTTATTCTCAGAATATTTATTCAACCACAAACGATTTTATCTTTTCTGCAGTAGCAGTAAGATCTGCAGCCGTCTTTGCTTCAAGTTCCTTATATCCTTTCCAAATTTCAAAAAACTGTTGTTGAGATACAGTCGTTTGAGTAGCAAAC
>JAZKEP010000174.1:0-1851 GCA_040387015.1 Bacteroidota bacterium | reverse complement strand
CTGAATAAGCACCTGATTTTCCTCTTCAGTCAACTTGTCCGTGAGGCTTTCAAGAACAGGCAGTGCAGCTTGAGAACGATCTAAAGCCTGCTGCAATATTTCCTGAAACTTAAGATTGAATTCATTCAGATCCTTGTGCGTTTCGCTTTCCAAAGTCAAAAGGGACTGATTAATCAGAATACTTTCTTTTAGTTTCTGAATGTATTGTGTTGTTTGTGCTTCCATGCTTCAGTTATTTCAGGATATTAGGATGGTTATACCTACAAAGTTCCTCTCTATTTTGGCTAGCCTATTAATTATAGGTACTCAACATATCTAGCTTTCCGATTTTGCAATCCTCAATAAGTTTATCCATCTTTCCGGTGGTAAGAAACTCATGATAGTAATCCCCTAGCTGCAGCATAGGTGCATAACCACAAGCACCTAAACACTCAACTCCTTTCACACTAAACATTCCATCGGAAGTTATTTCGCCCATTTCAACTCCTAATTTTTGACAGGTATAGTCCATTAAATCTTCCGCACCACGGGTTACACAGCAACTAGTGCGGCAAAATTCGAACATGTATTTAGCAACCGGCTTCTGGTTATACATACTATAAAACGAAACCACTTCATAAACTTCTATAGGCAGAATACCCAGAACCTCCGCCACTTTATCCATAGCTTCTACTGAAAGCCAGTTATCATTCTCGTCCTGCACCTCATGAAGAATTGTGAGCAGGGCACTTTTATGCTTCCCTTCAGGGAAACGGCTTTTTAATACTTCAATACGGGCAAGTGTCTTATCGCTTATTTTAATGGGAAGTTTCGACTCTGCATTCAAACTCATACAATTGATTTGTCTTGATACTAAATACTAACTCGTTGATACTAACTAGGCATCCAATTCTCCTGCAATCACATTCAATGAACTAAGAATGAGAATAGCATCGCTCAGGTAGCCATTCTTAATCATCTCAGTATATGCCTGGTAATAAATAAAACATGGCCTGCGGAAATGAAGACGATAAGGAACGCGACTACCATCGCTAATTAGATAAAAACCAAGTTCACCGTTTCCTCCTTCCACTGCATGATAAACCTCACCTTTCGGTACAGGCACTTCTCCCATCACTATTTTGAAATGATAGATAAGTGCTTCCATACTGGTGTATACCTCTTCCTTAGGGGGCAGATAATAGTCGGGCACATCAGCATGGTAAGGTCCTTCGGGCATTTTGTCCAAAGCCTGCTGAATGATTCTTAAGCTCTGCCAAATCTCTTCGTTGCGCACACAATATCTATCGTACGTATCACCGCTTTTACCAACCGGAATGTCAAATTCAAAATCCTGATAAGATGAATAAGGATTCATTTTACGGATATCATAATCCACTCCCGCAGCTCTCAGATTCGGACCGGTAAAACCATAAGCCATTGCCTTATCGGCAGATATGGGTCCTACATTAACACATCGGTCGATAAAGATTCGATTGCGCGAAACAAGTGTTTCAAATTCTTTAAACGCTATAGGAAATTCTTTCATAAAAGCATGAATCTTTCTGAAAGCAGTATCACTTAAATCTCTTTCTAATCCACCTATGCGCCCCATGTTAGTAGTAAGACGGGCGCCACATAACTCTTCATAAATTTCATACACTTTCTCACGGTATTGCATCACGTAAAGGAAGCCTGTGAAAGCTCCTGCATCCACAGCAAGAATTGAGTTACAGATTAGGTGGTCGGTAATACGCGCCAACTCCATCATGATAACACGAATGTATTGGGCGCGCTTAGGAACCTCAATTCCAAGCAACTTCTCTACAGTTAACCACCAGCCCATATTATTAATGGGAGATGAACAGTAAT
>JAZKEP010000173.1:1207-3600 GCA_040387015.1 Bacteroidota bacterium | reverse complement strand
TTCTGAGACTAATTTTGCCTGAATAGATACTAATCAACATTACGGCATTTTTTGCGTGCAAGTAATTCCTCAAACTGCCATCTATTTCCTCAATTTATTTTGTTTTCTCATTTGGCGCATTGTTGGATGCAATTCTATCGAAGAATCTTTTTCTGTTTTTCAATCTAATTTTATGACAACGGTCACTCCTGCAATTGGAATTTTTGCCACAGCAGCGCTTGTAGGCATTTATTTATTATCCCTTGTTCTTACGAATAAGAAGACACCGAAAGCTGTTGCTCTTATTCATGGGGCGCTGGCGGCAACGGGCATTACGCTTTTATTAATTTACACCATTCACCATTCGCCAAAACCAATAGAAAGTTTAGTAGCGTTTACAATGGCAGCTATGGGTGGTTTAATTCTGGTTGTTCGGGATGTTATTTCAAAACCCTTACCCAAATGGCTGGCTGTAGGCCATGGATTGATAGCAGTAACGGGTTTTGTTTTTTTACTGATCTTCCATTTTGCAAACAGCTAATCAGCTTATCCTACACCACACCGTAAATTCAATAGTGCCGGGTATAAGGATACTTATTCAGCTATGGTTTTTATTTTTTTCATCGCCAGGATAGCAGCTGTTTACTCCAATATTTTCCGATTGAAAGTATTGTGGTGTAGTCTTTGATTTAATTTCTTAACAAAAATCATAAACCATGAAACAGATACCATTTTTAGCAGTCATTTTATTTTCAGCAATATTCAACACTGCTTGCAAAAATTCACCGGAAAGTGACGAAGCAGTAACTACAGCCCCTAAGGAAGTGGCTGATGAAAGCGGACAGACCTTTGTTATCCAGAATTCAGAAAGCGCTATTGAATGGATAGGGACAAAAGTTAGCGGTTATCACGAAGGGAAGGTTCCAATAAAAAGCGGACGGCTAACCGTAAAAGCGGGCGGCATTGCCAGCGGAAACTTTGTATTGGATTTAGCCAACATAACAGTTACGGGTCCCAAGGCAAGTAAAACCGAGGCGAATGGTAAACTGGAAGGACATTTAAAATCGGGCGATTTTTTTGATGTAGAAAAATTTCCCGAAGGTAGTTTCGAGATTACTTCGGTAAAACCTTATACCGAAGCAGTTACTGAAGCAGATGATCCGCGACAAGAGGCTATCAGCAAATATAAAGTAGCTAATCCAACGCATAAAGTGAGTGGAAACCTTACGCTAAAAGGCATTACAAAAAATATTGAGTTTTCTGCCAAAATAACACTGAGCGGAAACAGCGCGGAAGCCATAGCCAAATTTAATATTGACCGCACACAATGGGATATCGTTTACCCCGGCAAGCCCGATGATCTTATCCGCAACGAAGTGCACCTGGGTATAATGATTAAAGCAACCAGAGAAAATGGTAATTAAAGCACAAGACTATGAACTCGGAAAATTTTCAAAGGTGTATTCAGCTTTGTGTGGCTTGTGCGCTTGAATGCCGCAAATGTGCTTCGGCCTGCCTGAACGAAAAAGATTTTGAACACATGGTGCAATGCATCAACCTGAACCGCGATTGCGAAACGCTATGTCAGGCTGCGGTGAGCGCTATGCGAAACCAAAATCCCTTGGCGCGTGAAGTGTGCGATGTATGTGCTGACATGTGCGATGCTTGTGCTGCTGAATGCGAAAAACACCTTTATGAGCATTGCCGCACGTGTGCAAAAATTTGCCACGATTGCGCTGCCGAATGTAGAAATTCGGTAACTCCTCTAACCATCGTTTAAACAGCGTAGAAGGTTATTGCATTTTGCGATAATGCCAGTAAATTTCGGAGGTAAGTTTTTTAAGAATGAGCAAGGCTGGGGTAAGTTCTTCTACCCGGTGCCATTCTGTGTCGAAGGAAGTTACAATAATATGCTCTCCGCTAACAATCCATTTTTGTGCAGCAGTTGCCACCTGAAGGGCTCCCCGGTTTCTGCAAATACGATCGTGCGTTCCATCGGGTTTAAAATAATCTTCTATCCAGTCATCGTTATCGGAGTAAACGGTTTCTTTGTTATTGTCCCAAACCACTTTTGTTAGTCGCCATGTGCCCAGTATCTGTTCGCTATTCATGCTTTAAATATTTTGATGTTTCGGAATTTGCAAAACACAAGCCAAAATCTAAGGGCTTAAAATTTTTACATTTGATTCATTATCAACTCACGAAATTTTAAATTCTAACCACTGGACTCATTAACTCATATTGTTTTCGGAGCCGCCTTAGGTGAGGTAGTGCTGGGGAAAAAAGCGGGCAAAAAAGCCATTGCTGAAGCGATTGGGCACCTCATGCTCCTGAGTGACGGCACTGACGGGATGGGTCAGCCGGGGCCCGGGGGGCTGCTTTGTCTGCGCTCTGAATGCTTCGACATGCAGTCT
>JAZKEP010000173.1:0-1197 GCA_040387015.1 Bacteroidota bacterium | reverse complement strand
CGGAGCCGCCTTAGGTGAGGTAGTGCTGGGGAAAAAAGCGGGCAAAAAAGCCATGCTGTTGGGAGCAATTGCCAACACCATTCCCGACCTGGATGTGTTTCTTGTTTTTGGCGACCCTATACGCGAAATAACTATTCATCGCGGATTTTCGCATTCGCTTCTGTTTCCCTTTCTGGCTGCACCGGTGCTTGGCTGGCTGGCTAAGCGATTTTTAAAAGACCCCGTCAGCTTTAAAGAATGGTGCGTATTTTTTTTCATCCTGATTCTTACGCATCCTTTGCTCGATTGCTTAACCACTTATGGCACGCAGCTGCTTCTGCCTTTTAGCGATTACCGGGTTAATTTAAATACCCTGTTTATTATTGATTTTGTGTTTACGCTGCCGCTTATAGTAGTGGTAATTGCCTGCTTAATTATAAAAAATAACCCCCTCAAACGATTGCGATGGAGCAGGGCAGGGTTGTGCATCAGCGCAATTTATGTAATGCTGGCCATGGCTGGCAAAACCTATGCATCGGCAGTGTTTGCCCAATCGCTTACCGAAAAGAATATAACCACAGCGCATCGTATGACAGGCGTAACGCCCTTTAATATTTTGCTTTGGTACACCGTAGCTGAAGTGGATTCGGGGTTTTACATTGGCGATTACTCCCTGCTGGATAAAGACAAAAATATTGATTACGATTTTGTGAAACGGAATGAGGAAATACTGGCCCCCATAAAAAATGAATATGCCGTGGACCGGTTAATATGGTTCAGCAACGGATATTTTTCGGTGGAACAGGTGAAGGAGGAAACTCGTTTCTATACTTTAAAGTTTGGCACTACCGGTTTCGATTTATCCAAGCCTCTATCTGAATCTATCAACTTCTATTATTCCATCAGCACAAGGTCCGATGGCACGCTTGCGGTTAAAAGTATAAGAGGGTTCGATAAACTCAATTTAGGCAAGACGCTTAAACAGCTTTACAGCCGGGTGCTTGGAAACAAAAACGCTTTCAAAAAAGCCGACAGGTAGCTAAACTTTTTTGCCGGGTAAGCCTCCCCAGCACTTTTTCTAGCTTACTTTTTTGCTGCGGAGGCCTTCCCAGCACTTTTCTTAGCTTACTTTTTTGCTGCGGAGGCCTTCCCAGCACTTTTCTTAGCTTACTTTTTTGCTGCGGAGGCCTTCCCAGCACTTTTCTTAGCTTACTTTTT
>JAZKEP010000172.1:0-9104 GCA_040387015.1 Bacteroidota bacterium | reverse complement strand
AAGCAGGATGACAAAGCGTTGGCAACCGAACGCTTTACAGTGGGAAACGACCGCCAATGGGATTTGCGTCTGGCCGAGTTTGATGTGCTCGGCTCTATGGCTCATGCCGATATGCTCGAGCACATCGGAATTATTTCAGCCGAAGAATCAGGAGCTATCCGAGCGGGATTGGAAACTATTCTCAATGAAGTAAGAGGAGGGAAGTTTGTTATTGATGAGCATGTAGAAGATGTTCACTCGCAGGTAGAGAAAATGCTGACCGAACAAATTGGAGATGCAGGAAAGAAATTGCACACAGGCCGTTCGCGTAATGATCAGGTATTACTCGACATTAAGCTTTTTTTAAAGCACGAGCTGAAAGAAACGGCATCTCTTGTTAATCAGTTGTTCAATCGTTTGCAGGAGTTAAGCGAACAATACAAAAACGACTTGTTTCCGGGCTATACACACTTTCAATTAGCCATGCCTTCTTCTTTCGGCTTGTGGTTTGGAGCTTATGCCGAAAGTCTGACCGATGATATGGAACTGCTCATTGCCGCTTATACCATTGCTGATAAGAATCCGCTTGGCTCAGGGGCGGGATATGGTTCTGCTTTTCCGCTTAGCAGAAAACTAACAACTGAGCTACTTCATTTTAGCGATACAAATTATAACTCGGTCTATGCGCAAATGACACGCGGCAAAGCGGAAAAAACAGCACTCACTGCTTTTGCCTCAGTGGCAGGTACGGTTTCTAAGTTTGCTTACGATGTTTGTCTTTACATGAACCAGCAGTTTGCCTTTGTATCATTTCCCGATTCGCTCACAACAGGCAGCAGCATTATGCCGCACAAAAAAAATCCCGATGTATTTGAATTACTCCGCGCTAAATGCAATCGTCTACAGGCAGCACCAAATGAAATGACATTACTCTGCAATAACCTTCCATCAGGTTATCACCGTGATATGCAATTGACTAAGGATATTCTGTTTCCCGCAGTTGACAACATGAAAGAATGTCTCAGTATGCTTATATACTCGCTTGAAGATATCCGCATCAGAAAAAATATTCTGAACGATGCAAAATTCAACGACCTATTCAGCGTAGAAGAAATAAATAAACTCGTAGTCAGCGGAGTTGCCTTCCGTGATGCTTATAAAATGATAGGCGCTCAAATCAACGAAGGTAAATTCAGTCCTGAGAGAAAACTGTCACATACGCATGAAGGCAGTATCAATAATCTTTGTAATGCTGAAATAAAAAACCGGATAAAGAAACAGATGAAGTGTTTTACGGGTGATACCTTATAAACTAAATCGGCCGGTATTCCCTACCGACCGACCGACAAGTTCCGAACATCAACAAATTGTTTTACTGAAAGTCTCCGTTTACCCTTTCGTCTTCGAACCAGTCTCGAAAATACTTTTGCATGGATTGAAGCACATTTTTTTTAGGCGGACTGGGCTCTGTGAATTCGGCCTCTTCCAACTGCATGTTTGGTTCGTGTTCCACCTCCATATGTTCTGGCACTTCAGCCATTTCCGCTATCGCCACCTGGAAGAACTCGGGATAAAACTCAAATTTCTGGTCTTCCTTCATATCTCTATATTCTTTATATCCCTCCAGCACCAAACCAAGTCCTGTTGAGAACATCGGGTGTTTCATTTCTTCCTTATTCGCTTTTGCCAGAAAAGAAGTAGGATAACCGATACGCGCTGAAAGTCCTGTCGTATATTCGATAAGTTGCTTTAGATGCTTAAGTTGTGATACCCGCGTTGAGGGAGTTGGCATAGCCGCTACTCTTGATTTCGAAATAAACCTGCGCAAAAATTTCTTCCATGCGGGCATTTATGATGTGTGCGAGCGTACGCATAGAAATTTCCTTACGGTCGCGCCCTGCAATGCCGGGAATGGAAATGATTTCGTTTTCATGTGTTTCGTTCGGTAGCGCACTGCCGAAACTTGTTTTAAGCTTTTCCGCCTGAGGCTTTAATAGCTTACACCCTTCCATAATATCTTCGGTAATAATATTTCCGGCAAACGGAATAACCGCAGTATGACGAATGATTTTGTTTTTGAAAATAGCGATGTCAGTGGTTCCTCCACCTATATCTACCAGTACTACACCTGCTTCGAGTTCATCCTGATGCAACACGGCAGCTGAAGATGCCAACGGCTCTAAGAATAAGCCGGCCATTTGCAATCCTGCCCGCTCAATACACTTTTTAATATTTTGTGCAGCAGTAACTTTTCCGGTGATGATATGGAAGTTAGCTTCTAGGCGGCTTCCACACATACCAACAGGGTCAATGATGTTATGATTGTTATCTACGGTAAATTCTTGTGGCAATACGGTTATGATTCTTTCGCCCGGTTCTAAGGCAATGCGGTGCATGTTCGCAATCATCTGACGCAAGTCTTCTCGTGTGATTTCGTCCTCAGGATTACTGAGCGTATAAATATCACGACTTTGCTTGCTGGCAATATGCTGCCCTGCAATTCCAACGTAAACGGAAGTTATTTTATGACCACACTGACGTTCTGCTTCAGCCACTGCTTCTTGAATGGCATCGGTAGTAAGTTTGATGTTGGAAACTTCGCCCCGGGTAACTCCGTACGAAGGAGTTTTTCCCAAGCCGATGATGGTGAGTTTGCCAAACTGATCGCGCTGTGCAACAATGCAGGCAATCTTAGTCGTTCCAATGTCGAGGCCTACGATGATGGGATTTTCTTTGGTGTGATTGAGAGCCATGGTAAAGGGTTTAGATATTTTATTAAGGTTTGTGTTTTATAAAGTTGTGTTTACAGAATCTCGCCTCTCACACACCACCTGATTCATGTAGCGGAGGTCAATGCTTTTATATTTTTCCCAGCCCACTTTCACCATTCCTTCTTTATAGAAAATTTTCAATCGAGAAAACTTTTCCTCCATGTTCTCAGTCGTATTTCCGAAGTGAATAATGTGTCCGCTGATTTTGGGTATCACATCTAAATCACCATTTTCATGCACATACACCTGATCAACAAGTGCAAGGAGAAATTCATCCTTCAGAACGTATTGAATCAGTTTGTAAAGAGCAGCCTGCACGATGCTGTCGCGTTTTTCGCTTGCATTCATTTCAACATAGCCTATGGCTATTGCAACGTGTGATGTAAACTTATCGTTAACTGGTATCCGTTCATTCCTTTCGCTGATATAATAGCTCACACCATCGCTGTTCAGTATCCGCAGAATTGGACGTTTCTGCGTTACCTTCACCACCATGCTCTGCTGCTGATCAACAAAAATTTCTGCTTCATCCACAAATGGATTTTTCTCTACTTCCTTTTCGAGCGTTCTAAAGTCAATCCCTGTCAACTTTCTGCCAAGTATCTTTTCACCGCTCAGGTAATTGAGGTGGTCTTTTATTTCCTGCTCGTTCAAAAAAGCAAGCCCTGAGTCGTAGTCAATCTTTACCTGAAGGTTTTTACAAGTCAGCTCATTTTGCTTTTGAACGGCCGATGTAAGCACCACTATAAAAAGCGCAGCACAAGAAACCACGGCTGTAAGCGTGAGAACTTTTTTAAGTATGCGCCAGAATTTTTTCATCTTAATTGGTGTCGCACCAAAGGTGCACCAGAGCAACAAAACTTAAACGTTGACTTGTTGACAGAAATTGTGAATGGAAAAGGAAGTGGACAAAAGAAAAGACAACACCCCCTAAAAACTTAGGAGGCAGAAAGTATCGCTTTTAAAGGAGCAACGTACTTATCTATATCTCCCGCGCCTATTGTAACCAACACTTCAATATCATTCCTGCTGCGAATGGTTTCAAGCAGTTCACCTTTTGCAATCAGCAGTTTATCGGGAGAAGTAAGCTGATTAAAAATGAGTTCAGAGGTAACACCGTCCATTGGTTGTTCGCGGGCCGGGTAAATGTCGAGCAGAATTATTTCATCCACTTTGCTGAGTTGCTTAGCAAACTCTTTGGCTAATTCTTTTGTACGGGAAAAAAGGTGGGGTTGAAAGATGGCAGTGATTTTTTTCTTTGGATAAATTTCACGAACGCTCTCAAGAAACACACGAATCTCTTCGGGGTGGTGAGCATAATCATCAATGAAAACCACTTTCTCGTTTTCAAATATTTTCTCGAACCTTCGTCTGATTCCCTTGAAAGAAGCGATCGCAGCTTTAATATGTTCATCGGTAATCTTCAACTCTTTTGCAATACAAATAGCAGCAATTGCATTTTCGATGTTGTGAAAACCACCGATGTTGATACGGAATCCATTTATCTCAATTCCATAATAGTTTAGATTGAATAAATACCCGCCATCTGTTACCCAATATTTGGTGCAGTAGACATCCGCTTCCGTATCGTGAAGTGAATAGAAAGCTTTATCAAGCACAGGGAGGCTACCATTAATAGTTTGTTGCGTTTTAATAGCCAGAAAACCTTCTTCGGCTATTTTGTTAGTGAACTCAATAAACGCTTCATCAATTTTTTCTTTAGTGCCGTAGATGTCGAGATGGTCGGTATCTACTGCGGTAATAACCGCCATATCAGGAGCAAGGCGGTGAAAGGAGCGGTCGAACTCATCTGCTTCAACGACCACTGTATCGCTTTGCCCAGAAATAAAATTGGAATTGTAATTCGCTGCAATTCCTCCAAGAAACGCTGAACATCCAAAACCTGAATGAGTAAGGATATGGGCAATCATGGAACTTACAGTTGTTTTACCATGAGAACCTGCCACTGCAATCGTGAACTTATCAGCTGATATTATTCCTAATACTTCACTGCGTTTGCGGAGTTCATAGTTGTTGTCTTTGTAAAAATTAAACCCTTTGTGCTCTTTCGGAATTGCAGGGGTATAAACAACTAGGTCAAGTTCTTTAGGATATAAATTCAAATCATCTTCAAAGAGGACATGAATTCCTTCTTGCTCTAATTCGTCAGTAAGTACGGTTTGTATTTTATCGTAGCCATTTACTTCCGCTCCAAGCGATTTAAAATAACGTGCCAGAGCACTCATTCCAATTCCGCCAATACCGAGAAAGTAGATCTTTTTGAAATCCTTCAGGTTTTTCATGTGCTGCAAACTTTCAAAATTTCCTTGACAATTCTCTCAGCGGCATTCGGAATTCCCATTAACTTGATATTTGCGCTTAGCTCTTCTTGTAGAGTATCGTTTTTAAGTAGATCAAAAGCTGCACCGATAAGGTTCACTTTTGCCTCATTATCCTTAATCATAATGGCTGCTTTCTTATTTACCAGAGCCAATGCATTGTGTGTCTGGTGATCTTCGGTAACATTAGGCGAAGGAACAAGAATTACGGGTTTACCTACCAACTGCAACTCAGAAATGGAAAGTGCACCAGCACGAGAAATAACAACATCCGCACAGGTATATGCGAAATCCATCCTGTCAATAAACGCCATTGCTCTCATGTGGGTTATTCCTTTTGCAATTTCTTTGCAAACTTCAAAATATACCTTGCCCGTTTGCCAGATAATTTGAACTTCACTCTCTCTAATCCTTTCAACAACTGCTTCTACGCTTTGATTTAGTGTTCTTGCGCCCAAACTCCCTCCGAGGATGAGAATAACCTTTCTATTCACATCAAATCCAAAATATTTAAATGCTTCTTCTCTGCTGCAATTCATGTTTACAATTTCAGCGCGGACCGGATTTCCTGTCAACACAACTTTGTCTTTTGGAAACACCTTGTCCATCTCTTCATAGGCAGTGCAAATCACTTTTGCATTTTTAGCAAGTAGTTTATTTGTTATACCGGCAAAAGAATTTTGCTCCTGAATAACAGTAGGTATACCTATAAAACTTGCCGCTCTAAGCAAAGGACCGCTAGCATATCCGCCTACACCAATCGCTATACTTGGCTTAAATTTTCTTACAATATTATATGCTGAAAGTAAACTGCTGAGGAGTTTAATAGGCAGAGTTAAATTCTTTTGAATGGAGCTGCGCTGAAACCCTACAATATTTAATCCTTTGATCTCGTATCCGGCTTGCGGCACTTTCTCCATTTCCATTCTTCCTATGGCGCCCACGAAAAGAACTTTTGCTGAAGAATTTTCCTTTCTAATGGCATTGGCGATTGCAATAGCCGGAAAAATATGACCTCCTGTTCCGCCACCGCTTATAATTATTCTAAAGTCGTTCATGCCACAGCTAATTCTTTTTCTTCATTCTCCACATTCCTTGAAACAGAGAGAATAATTCCAAAAGCAATACTCGTAAAAATCACTGAGCTTCCTCCCATACTCACCAACGGAAGCGTTACTCCCGTAACAGGAACCAGGTTCACTGCTACCGCCATATTAATCATAGCTTGAATAACCAAGGCTATTCCCAAGCCCACAGCGAGAAGAGCACCAAACGCTTTTGGTGTTTTAATAACAATGCGGATGCATCGAAACAAAAAGAAAAGATACAGCACTACTAAAAAAGCGCCCCCAACCAATCCATACTCCTCTATAATTATGGCATAGATAAAATCTGAGTAAGGATGCGGAAGAAAATTCTTCTGATCGCTGCCACCCGGGTTCATCTGAAAGATGCTACCTTTTGCGATGGCTATCTTTGCCTGCTGCACTTGGTAATCTTCATCTACATTCTCTTTCGGATGAACGTAATTTTCGATTCGATGTTTCCATGTGATTGTTCTACCCTTCAACATATTATCAGGTAAAAGGAAAAGAAGTACGAAAAAAAATGCTCCTACAACCATACTTATAGCAAATAAGAGTGCTATGTGCCTCAATGCAATCCTGCCAATAAACATCACAAATACTGAAGTGCAAAAAAGTATAACAGAGGTAGAAAGATTTTCTGGAGCTATAAGCAAACACGTCAGCACTATGGGAATGAGTATAGGGATAAATGCTTCCTTGAAATCTGAGATCTGATCTTGCTTAAGTGATAGCTGCCTCGCCAAAAACATAATTAGGGCAATCTTTGCTAAATCAGAAGTTTGAAAAGTAAGATCAACTACAGGTAGTGTTATCCAGCGACTTGCATCGTTTAGCTCGGTTCCGAAAAACATCGTGTATATCAGCATAGGTATTGAAACTATCCAAAGCATTTGAGCAATTCGCGAGTAATACTTGTAATCAATCATATGAGTAAGAAACATCAGCAACAAACCGGCAAACGCCATAACGATTTGCTTCATGAGATATTTTTCATTACCCACCTGCATTTTATAAGCCAATGTTCCGGTGCTGCTATAAACAGCCAACATAGAAATCAAAAAAAATATCGTTACAACGAGCCAAATCATCTTGTCTCCCTGGAGATATTTAAATGTGGTATTTAGTGTCTTATCCATAGGTTTAGATTTTATTTCTCTGCCTCTTCAAACATCTTTATCAATTCCTCTTTGTCGTCAAAATGGGTTTTCACTCCCTTTACTTCCTGATACTTTTCGTGCCCCTTTCCGGCTAAAAGAATTATATCGCTTTTCTGCGCAAACATGACTGCTGATTTGATTGCTTCTCTGCGGTCCGTGATTGTCAGAACTTTTTTTTTATCTGATATAGGCACTCCGGTATTCATCTCTTTCAAAATTTCATCCGGCTCTTCGCTACGCGGGTTGTCGGAAGTAAGAATTACTTTATTAGAAAATTTGCAGGCAATCTCCGCCATTATCGGTCGCTTGGCAGCATCACGGTCACCACCGCAACCCACCACAGTTATTACATTTTCGTTTCCGTTTCGAACCGCATTAATTGTTTGCAAAACATTTTTTAATGCATCAGGTGTGTGCGCGTAATCTACTATGCCTACTATTTTTTCTTTCGCAGAAACAATCTGATCAAATCTTCCTTCCGGTGGACTGAGTGCAGAGAGTATTGTCAAGCATTCCTGTTTGTTTATGCCGAGTAGTTGCGCAGTTCCATAAACGGCAGTGAGATTATATGCGTTGAATTCACCGATTAAACGCGTATGCATTTCCACTCCATCCATCTCCAGTTGCAAACCCATTACATCATTATCAATAATTTTCGTTTTAAAATCGGAGGGGCTTTTGAGCGAATAGCTATATCGTTTCGCTTTTGTGTTTTGCAACATTACGTTTCCGTTTCGATCATCACTGTTGGTTAACGCAAATGAAGTTGCGGACAGTTCATCGAAAAAGCGTCTCTTGGTTTTCAGATAATGTTCAAATGTTTTATGATAATCGAGGTGGTCGTGTGTGATATTGGTGAACACACCTCCAGTAAACTTCATTCCTTCAATTCTGCTTTGGTCAATAGCATGTGAGCTCACTTCCATGAAACAATATTCACAGCCGGCATCGACCATTTGCTTCATTAGCTTTTGCAGATTAATTGCATCGGGGGTAGTATGCGTGCTGGGAATAGTTTCGTCATTAATCTGATTCTGTACTGTAGAAAGCAGTCCGACATTTTTTTCTAATGAGCGAAACAATCTAAAAAGCAAAGTGACAGAGGATGTTTTTCCGTTTGTTCCGGTAACACCCACCACTTTCATTTTTGATGAAGGGTTATCATAGAAATTGCCTGCAACAATGCCCAAAGCTTTGGATGAGTTGAGAACCTTTATATAAGTTACATTTTCATTCAACTCCGCAGGAATTTCCTGACAAATAACAGAGCATACTCCTTGTTCTACACAGTTTGCAATGAAGTTGTGACCGTCAGTAGCAGTTCCTTTAATCGCAATAAAACAATCACCGGCTCCTATTTTTCTTGAATCAATCTGAATCGCGCTCACTTCTACATCTGTAGAACCGATAACCTGTTCAAGAGAAACACCATAAACTATATCTTTGAGCAAACGCATAACCTAACGTATCTTGAGAGTTACCATCGTTAGAATAGCAAGCAGAATTCCCACAATCCAAAAGCGGGAAACAATTTTGCTCTCGTGCATTCCCTTTTTTTGATAATGATGATGCAGCGGACTCATCAGAAAAATTCTTCTGCCCTCACCAAATTTTTTTCTAGTGTATTTGAAATAGGAAACCTGGATCATCACACTTAAATTTTCGACCAGGAAAATTCCACACATAACCGGAATCAGCAATTCTTTTCTGACAATAATGGCAAGAGTTGCGATAATTCCACCCAGCGCAAGAGAACCCGTGTCACCCATA
>JAZKEP010000171.1:7890-8580 GCA_040387015.1 Bacteroidota bacterium | reverse complement strand
GTAGGGTTTGCAACCAAATCTAAATCAGCACAAAGTGATGAATTTGCAAGTAATGTTATTACCAAAGCACTTAAGAGAACCTTCTCTCCGGAGTTTCTGAACCGTATTGACGATGTAACCATTTTCAATTCGCTTGAGAAAGAATCCTTGTTTAAGATTATTGACATTGCGCTTAAGACTGTGACTCAACGATTAAAAGACCTTGGTTTTGAAATCAAATTGACCGATGAAGCAAAAGACTTTTTGTCGGACAAGGGTTATGATCCTCAATTCGGTGCACGTCCATTACATCGAGCTATTCAAAAATACGTGGAAGACCCGCTGGCTGAAGAAATTCTTCGTGCGAACGCAAAACCCGGTGACAGTTTTGTAATTGAACTGAATAAAGCGACAGATGAATTAAAAATAACTCATAAACCAGCCAAGAAAAAAGCGCAGGCCGAGAGCGATAACAACTAAACCTATTTTGTTTAGTGATAATAACTAAGCGCAAAGGCAATTGCCTTTGCGCTAGTTATTATATCCCTATTGTTCACAAAACCTATCTCTCCACATTTATTTATTTATAACTGAACCAGGCAGCGAAGGCGTTTAGGTTTTCTTTGTTACCATGTCTCCATCGGTTATTCTCACCATTGTTCTCGGTTATTTTCTTCTACTGCTAGCTATTGCTTTTTACACGGCAAGAGG
>JAZKEP010000171.1:2189-7861 GCA_040387015.1 Bacteroidota bacterium | reverse complement strand
AAAAAAGCAACTGGCTTCTCGTGGCATATGGGATGATAGGGACTTCAT
Organism: Bacteroidota bacterium; assembly: GCA_040387015.1. Classification (GTDB taxonomy): domain Bacteria; phylum Bacteroidota; class Bacteroidia; order Chitinophagales; family LD1; genus Bog-950. Next base: position 7,813 of record JAZKEP010000171.1, on the reverse strand, counting down.
TAAGCGGTGTTACGTTCATGAGTGTTCCAGGCGAAGTAAATGTGAGAGGCTTCGCTTACATGCAGGTAGTCATTGGTTATCTTATTGGTTATGGAGTAGTGGCTTTTGTATTGCTGCCACTTTACTACCGGCTTAATCTTACCTCCATTTATAGCTACTTACAGGGTCGCTTTGGAAACACTTCCTATAAAACAGGCGCTTTGTTTTTCATTTTATCACGCACCCTTGGTGCATCTATCCGGATTTACTTAGTACTAATGGTACTTCAAGTTTTTCTGTTAAACGGATTAGGAATACCTTTCGCTGCTTCGGTTTTTTTTATTCTGCTTATGATCTTGCTTTACACTTTTCAGGGTGGTGTAAAAACTATTGTTTGGACAGATACTCTACAAACCACCGGAATGATTCTGGCGCTTATCCTCACTATAGTTTTGATTAATCAAGAACTTGGCTTCACTTTTGGAGATTTATTTTCAGCTATAAGTGTGAAAGGCTATACAGAAATTTTTCAGACGGATGACTGGAGACCGGGAGGCTTTTTCCTCAAGCAGATTCTCGGTGGAGCCTTTGTTACCATTACCATGACGGGACTTGATCAGGAGATGATGCAGAAAAATATCTCGGTGCGTACGCTAGGCGAATCACAAAAGAACATGCTTCTGTTCAGCGGAATCCTTTTGTTCATCAATTTTCTCTTTTTGATATTAGGAGGTGCTCTTTATGTTTTCATGGAAACAAAAGGTATTGCCTTTCCTTCTAAAACAGATGAGGCATTTTCGCTCGTTGCGCTCAATTACCTTCCTCCGGTTGCAGGCCTGATTTTCATTCTAGGTTTGGTATCCGCTCTTTTCCCAAGTGCCGATGGGGCGCTGACAGCTCTTACGTCCTCTTTCTGTATTGATATTCTTGACATGAAACAAAGAAGTGATTGGAGCGAAGAAAAAAAGTCATCGGTGCGCAGAGTGGTTCATGTAAGCGTAACTGTTATTTTTCTGTTTCTCATTTTGCTTTATCAGAAAATAATTGAGACATCGGTTATTTACACAATCCTGAAAGTTGCGGGATATACCTATGGTCCTCTGCTTGGTTTATTTGCATTCGGGATAGTTACAAACAGAAAACCGAAAGAATTATTGGTACCAATAGTTTGTGTTATTGCACCTTTTCTGTGTTGGATATTGAGCGAATACTCAACAAGATGGTTTGATGGCTACCAGTTTGGTTTTGAGCTATTGGCAGTTAATGGCTTGATTACCTTTCTAGGATTACTATCTATTTCAAAAGTTACAGAACAGAAGATAATTTCTTAACTATTAAACACTTTAAACATGAAAGAAAAAGACTGGTCAGTACTCAAAGCCGATTCAAGCTGGCGAATGTTCAAAATCATGAGTGAGTTTGTAGACGGTTTTGAAAAAATGGAGCGGTTCGGCCCCTGCGTCTCAATTTTCGGTAGTGCGCGGACTAAACCGGATAACCCATACTATAAACTGACAGAAAAAGTCGCAGGTTTGCTTTCAAAAGAAGGTTACGGCATTATAACAGGCGGAGGACCGGGAATCATGGAGGCGGGTAATAAAGGAACCAAGAAAGCCAAAGGGAAAAGTGTAGGGCTTCATATTGAACTGGAACACGAGCAGGACTGGAACGAATTTATTGATACCGATAAGTTGTTGATGTTTAAATATTTTTTCGTTCGTAAAGTTATGTTCATTCGCTATGCACAGGCATTTATCTTTATGCCGGGTGGCTTTGGAACCATGGATGAAATGTTTGAAGTGGTTACTCTGGTTCAAACAAAAAAGATTGATCAAGTGCCTTTAATTTTTATTGGCAGCGACTACTGGAAAGGGTTGCTCGAATGGATTGAAAACACGGTGTTGAAAAAGGAAAAGAATATTAGCGCAGACGACTTAAATTTGTTTCACATTACTGATGATCCATCCAAGGTGGTGAAGATCATTAACCAGCACTATAAGAAGAAAGGGTTGAAGCCAAATTATCGTCTGTAATAAAAAGATCAAGCTCGCGTTGAAAATTCATGAGGTTAGTTATAAATGTTTTCATTTTAGGCGTATTTGTTTTGCTGAATACCTCTTTCGACTTGCCCCATTCCAATATTTGGAACTATAAGGTTACTAATCCTTTGCCGTCTCAAACAACACAAGACACAGCCTTTACATTACCTCAAAATTATTTTGGTTCACCGCTTGATATTCCTCTTACTCTTGCTGGTAATTTCGGGGAACCGCGCAGATTACATTTTCACACAGGCTTAGATTTCAGAACCAACCAAGTAGAAGGCCATGCAGTTCTCGCAGCAGCTGAAGGATATATCTCTCGTATCAATGTTTCGGGTGCCGGCTATGGAAATGCGCTGTATGTTACTCACCCAAATGGCTATGTAACGGTGTACGGCCACCTGCAAAAATTTAACCCGCGCATTATGCAGCGTCTCAGGAAAGAACAATACACTACAGAGTCGTTTGCAGTTGATTTTGATTTATTGCCTTATGAAATTTCGATTAAAAAAGGTGATACCATTGCCTTGAGCGGAAATTCGGGCGGAAGTGGCGGACCGCATCTCCATTTTGAAATTCGCGATTCATTAGAACGCGTTTATAATCCACTATTATTCGGATACAGGTTGAAAGACGCGATGAAACCCATTGTTAGCTCCTTGAAATTTTATCCTTTGGATGAATTGAAATACAAAAGTGATGGATACCGAACTAAAACTTATCTAAAAGACGGACTGTATCAACTAACCAGTGAAATAGTGAAATTAAATTCTTCCCTAGTAGGTATATCAGTGAATGCGCATGATGTAATGAATATGACGGAAGCACATACCGGAATTTATAACATGACCGTTTTTGATGGTGATAGAATGATTTACGAATATAAAATGGACAGAATCTCTTTTACCGACCGAAGAGATGTGTTAAGCCATGTGGACTACCCTATTTTCATGAACGAGTCACGGAGGGCATTTCATAAATGTTTTACCGAGCCTGGGAATAATGCGCCTGTTTATTGCAACCTTGTAAATGAAGGAATAGTTGATTTGAGCGACAACAAGCCGCATGCTATCCATATAGAAATAAGTGACTATGCGGGAAATGTTTCCCTTATCAAATTCAAACTACAAAAGGATAAATCCAGCACTTTATTCAAAACAAAAGAACTAAAATACACCACCCGTTTTGATTACACCCATGAGAATGAATTCTCCAACCCTGATATTAAAGTAAAAATACCCAAAGGTTGCCTGTTTGATACGGTTTATTTCAATTATTCATCGACCTACTCAACGGAGCCAAATATTTTATCTAAGGTTCATCAGTTAGGCAATAGTAACATTCAGGTTGTCAATTGGTTTGATCTTTCTATCAGAACTGAGAATATGAATCCGGCTTTAAATGACAAGGCGCTCGTTATCTTTAAAGATGGTGCCGGAGGAACTACATCCCGTGCCGGCAAATTCGAAAATGGTTTCATTCATACACAAATACGTGAGTTCGGAACTTATTATGTAAAAGTAGATACCACCGTTCCTCAGATAAAAGTGTTGAATGTTGTTACCGGAAGAAATATGCGGAGCCATAAAAAAATTCTTGTGAAAATTACGGATAACCTTTCGGGCATTTCAGATTTTGATACATACATTGACGAAAAATGGGTGCTGTCCGATTATGATGCAAAATCAGCCACCCTTACGCATACCTTAAATCAGAATCTTTCCGTAGGTGAACATATCTTTAAAGTAGTTGTTACAGATGAAAGAAAAAACATAGCCGAGCATTCGGTTAAATTTGTGATGTAAAAACAGATTACCAGAAAAATGATAACACTTCAAGAAGGCGATAAAGCACCCGCTATTAAAGCGAAAGATGAAAACGGAAATACTATTACTCTCAAAGAATTTCTTGGTAAGAAAGTAATCCTTTACTTCTACCCGGAGGATGATACACCGGTTTGCACGGTGGAAGCCTGCAATTTTCGGGACAATTTTTCCCTCTTAAAAAAGAAGGGTTACCAGATTATTGGAGTAAGCCCAAATTCTTCTGAATCACACCTAAAATTCATAAGCAAGTACAAACTTCCCTTTACCTTGATAGCCGATGATGACAAGAAAGTGATAAACGATTACGGGGTGTGGGGATTAAAAAAACTATACGGAAGAGAATATATGGGTATCCAGCGGGCTACTTTCGTAATAGACGAAAAGGGCAAGATTGAGAAAATAATCGGTCGCGTATTATCAAAAAAGGCCACCGACCAAGTTCTCAAATCATAAAATGCTTGAAGATTAACGCCCTTTTATTGAAAAGCAGATTGCCATCGCATTTTTTTATTTTCTTTGCCCGCTTTCAAAAAAACCTACGACACTATGAACAAAAAGTATTTACTCCTTAGCTTATTTATTGCAGTATCCCTCTTAATTTTCAACACAAATAAAGTTACCTCTAATATTGCCTCGCCACCTCCGGGAGCTACGGGAGATCCTCAAGCAGCTAATACATGTGCTCGCATTGGATGCCATGTTACTACCCCGGTTCAAACACCAGCCGGTAGCGATTTCACTTTCAATATTGGCACAGGCAGCCCTACTACCCCCATTACCAATAGTTTTGAATACGTTCCAGGCACCATTTATAATTTGGCTTTAATTATTAATGCGGCTGGTACGCGTTATGGCTTTGAGTTATCTACAGGCGATGCAAGTCAAAATCAAGCAGGTTCCTTTACTGTTTCAGATGCAGTGCATACAGCCACATCTGCCGCTTTTAACAGAAGCTACATGGGCCATAAAGATGCCAGCGCATTTAAGAACTGGGTTTTTAAATGGACAGCTCCCTCTGCTGGTACAGGCCCGGTAACTATGAACCTTATCTACAATCGCGCAAACGGTGACGGAACTCCGCTGGATGATCAGATTTTTAAGGAAGTATTTACAATACAAGAGCAAACTACAGGCATTACCGATATTGCTGAAAAAATTTCATCGCTGAACATTTTCCCTAATCCAATTTCCAATGAATTCAGTATATCATTTGACCTGAAGGAAACCAATACTGTTTCTATGCGGTTAAATTCATTAGATGGAAAGCTTTGCAAAGAACTGTTGAATGAAAAGCTAAATGATGGACGTGTTAATCAGTCGTTTGATATAAATGCCTTGCCATCCGGAATTTATTTACTGAAACTGAATGTTGGAGAAGCTTCAGTAACCAAAAAAATATTTAAGCAATAGGCATGAATAAACTAGTTCTGGTCTTTATTACAGTCAGTTTTGTTTTGTTTTACAATTCCTGCACCAAGGACAAAACACCCACTCCTCCGGATTGCATTCAGGCTGATAGTTTAAACACCTATACAAATTCTGTTAAGGTTATTATGGATAATAATTGCGCCATGGGTGGATGCCATGATGCAGTAACTGCTTTCAGCGGTGTGCGATTGGATACCTATGAATACACTGTTGATGCAGCGAAAAACCAACCTAAGTTTTTTTGCGTAATTAATCATAGCTGTACACCTGTTATGCCGTATCTGCTGCCAAAATTGGCTGATAGTTTGATTACTAAGATAACTACATGGAAAGCAAATTGCTATCCACA
>JAZKEP010000171.1:0-2179 GCA_040387015.1 Bacteroidota bacterium | reverse complement strand
CGTTTCTCTGCTTTTAGTTGCAGCAAATATGCTTTCTGCAGAAGACGATAAATATGCGAACACCTACGCCACCACTAAAGGAAAAATTCATTTCTTTTCCTCCAGCCCTTTAGAGGATATTGAAGCCGAAACCAATAGTGCGGTTTGTGTGTTGAACACCCAGAATAAAAAGATTATCTCTAAAGTAACTATCAGTTCATTCGCCTTTAAGGATAAACTGATGCGCGAACACTTCAATGAAAATTATCTGGAAAGCGATGAGTTTCCTACTGCCGTCCTTGATATGGTTATTGTTGAAGATGTGGATTTTGCAAAAGACGGCATTTATGATGTTACCCTAAAAGGAACACTGGATATGCACGGAGTGAAACAAAACCGTGAAATAAAAGGAAAGCTTACTGTAAAAGGCGGTGCCCCCGTAAATGCTATAGCTGATTTTGATGTTAAACTAGTTGACCATAAAATTAAAATACCTAAGGCGGTAATCATGAATATTGCAGAGGTGATTAAAGTAGATGTAAACTTTGCTTTTGAAAAATACCAGAAGCAGTAATATTGTATTCAGCAATCTTCAAATTACTAAAAGCGGTTCATAAGAATCGCTTTTTTAATTTCATTTACTGACGCGGCCCTATATTTTTGCTTTGTAACAAACCGATCTATATGAAATATACATTTACTTTCCTGGCCCTGCTGTTTGCTTTTTATTCTTCTGCACAAACAGATGTGTTGGATGATTTGATGGCAGATCAAAAGCCTAAAAAAGAATACGTTGCATATACCTTTAAAACTACCCGCGTTATCAATGGTCATTCTATTGAAACTGTAAAAAAGAACCAGCTCGATTTTAGAGTAAGCCACCGCTTTGGCGATATTGCGGGTTCACCTAACGATCATATTCATTCTTTTTTTGGTTTCGACCAGGCAGCTGACATTGCTATTATTTTTGAATATGGAGCAACCGATGACCTTACACTTGGTATTGGCAGAATGAAAGGTGCCGGCCCGCTGCGCGAGTTGTGGAACGCCAACATCAAGTATCGTGTGTTGAAGCAAACTAAAGATTTTAAGTATCCGCTCACCATTACTTTGTTTGGCAATACCGCCATCAGCAGTATGCGCCCTTCTAAAGACCCCGCACAACTCAACTATTTTACCAAAGATTACAAAGGCTTTGCGCATCGCTTAAGTTATACCGTTCAGGCGCTTATTGCCTGCAAAGCAACTGACTGGCTGTCGCTTCAGCTTTCACCCACTTTTGTTTGGCGAAATAATGTTCCCTTCAACGACTACAACGGTATGTTTTTCCTGGGACTTTCAGCACGTACTAAATTTGCTAAGCGCTACGGTATTGTTTTCGAATATTTTCTACCCATTGTGAAACCCGGAACGGGAGGCAGGGAATACTTCCCTATGCTTAGGGGGATGAAGAATGCCCCTTATTATCCTTCGTTGCATATTGGTTTTGAAGCTGAAACCGGTGGACACGTTTTTCATGTCAACTTCACTAACACAAGAGGATTGCTCGAAAACGATTTTCTGCCTTACAATACCGCCAACTGGGCGCAGGGGCAGTTTCGCTTAGGTTTCACCATTTCGCGTTCTTTCCCGCTTAGCTACAAAGGCAAACCTAAAGAGGACAGAAAATACTGGAAGAAGGGAAGTGTGGAGGATGAGAAATAGTTAAAGAGGCAAACCAAGAGAGAATCCGAAACATCAGCATAAAACGGAAAGGCGCAGAGCAATCTGCGCCTTTCCGTTTTAAAAGGGGGCCTAACCAGACCTTTTAGTTTTGCAAACCTGGCGGCTCTGAAATGGAATCAATCGTTATTAATCCATCTTCAATCGCTATTAATCCATCTTCAATCCTTATTAATCTATCTTCAATCCTTATTAATCTATCTTCTGTCGTCATTCATCTATTATCTGTCGCATTTAATAAACATTCAATCGTATTCAATACGTTTCATTTTGTATTCTATCTACTTGCAATCGCTTTTTATCGTCCAACATTCATTTTCTATACATATCCGGTTATTTTCCATATTCTTGGTCTAAATAATATCCTGAAAAAAGCTCTTCTGAACTTTAAGCATACGCCTTTGAGAGCTTTACAAAGGCTCCAAACCAACCAAATCCTGTAAATTGCCTTTTAGTCTGACTAAAAAGATGTATTCGG
>JAZKEP010000170.1:0-3406 GCA_040387015.1 Bacteroidota bacterium | reverse complement strand
TTGCCAGTGGGAGTTTTGTTCATACTATAGTTGATGTGAATGGATGTTCATCGGATATCGCTTTTAGTTTAACCGCTCCGCCTGTTTTTGCGGTGGATACTTCGTTTGTTTACCCCGACTGTAATAACAACTTCGGTTATCTTCATTTAGATGCTTCAGGTGGTATAGGGCCCTATAGTATTCAAAACGGACAGACTACTATTTCGTTTGCCGACACCATTACGTTCACCCTAATTCCCGGAAGTTATTCCTATACCATAAGTGATAGTCTTGGTTGTTTAGAAAATATAGCTTTCTCTATAGATCCCGTAAATGCGGTTTTGGGATACATTCAGGCGAACAACACCAATTGTAATGGCGATAGTTCAGGTAGTTTGAAGATAGTTATGACACGGGGTGCTGCGCCTTATATTATCAATGGTATTTCTTTTTTAGATTCTACTATACTCATTAACCTTCCTGCGGGTTCTTATCAGTTTGATGTTACTGATGCAAACAATTGCTCGATAGCTTTAAACGCAATAATTCTACAGCCTGGCACTCTGCTGGTTGACTCTATAGTGATAGCAAGTAATATTACATGTGAAGGCCTCAATGACGCAGTGATACAGGTAATAGCTAGTGGCGGAACTCCAGCTTACACTTATGTTTTAATAAGCCCCACAGGTGATACTGTTTCACAAAACGGAAATGTATTTGGCGCTCTCGGTACCGGAACTTATACCGCTATAGTAATCGATTCATTTGGTTGTGTGTCTTTGTCAAGCATATTCATTCCTCCATTTTTTGATGCCACTCAGCGGATAGAGCAGGATAGCGTGTCATGTTACGGTAAGCAGGATGGTGCTATAAAAATCTATTCTGAACCAACTGAAAGAAATCCTTACATGTATAGTTTGAATGGTGGGTCACCGCAAGTTTATAATGTATTCTATAACCTCGGTGCTGGTGATTACTGGATTGTAGTGTATGATAAAAACAATTGCACTGATACTCTAAATGTTACAATGGCCCAACCCGACTCTATTGACAGCAAAGTATGGCTTAACGGTGAATTACTTCCGGTTGATTCGCTGGATCTGGATGAACGTATGTATGCCGACTTTACCAAGCAAAATTTTCATCCATGGGAGATTAGTTTTTCACCGGACGTAACTAGAATTGACGAATCATTATCGCTTATCAGAATCCAGCCTCGCGAAAGCATCACATTTACAGTAATGATATACATGGATTCTTTCGATACAAATTGTTTTGTTGAATACAACGGGTTAATTGATTTAAGAAATGTAGCCCCAGTGCCGAATATTATCACACCTAACAATGATGGCTTTAATGATTTATGGGAAATTGATTTAGATAAATTTCCAAGTCCTGAAGTTACCATCTTCAACCGTTGGGGGGAGATAATTTTTAGGTCTGAAAACTATACGAACAACTGGAATGGGTTATATAGAGATAAGCATGTGGCTGACGGGACCTACTTCTATTTATTGAAAGTGCCCTCACACAACAACAAGGTTTATAAAGGAAATATCAACGTTTTGAATTCTGCAAGGTAAATGAAACGGAGGATTTACGCATATATTAGTTCCAATGAAAAAGGTTTTTCCTTCGTGAGGAATCTTATGATATATCTTTCTCTGTTTTTTTGTTTGAAAATAGAAGCTCAGCAGACCCCTTTGTTTAGTGCTTATCATTTCAACAGATTTTTAGTGAATCCGGCTTTCACAGGTATTGATAATGAATACCGCGCTTTTGGATTTTACCGATCTCAATGGGGCGATATGCCGGGAAGGCCAATAACCGGGGGGGCAACTATTGAAGGTTCATTTTGGGAAAACCGAATAGGGGCAGGCATTGTTGTCATGAACGACCAAATCGGAATTTTCAATCAAACCAATGTTGCTGTTTCGTATGCACAGAAAATAAGGTTTGCGAAGCATCACCAGATTTCGATTGGTGTGCAGGGTGCTGCTTTCATGAACCGGATTGATTTTAGCAGTGCATTGGCTACTGATTTCAATGATCCTTCTATAGGAGAACAAAGGCCCATGAAAGTTGCTTTTGATTTGAATGCGGGCATTAGTTACAAGTGGAAAACATTGCTGGTTGGATTTTGTGTGCCGCAGGTGTTGCAGCCTAACGCTAAATACACTAATTCATCATTGGCATCACCAAACTATAAATATGTGCGCCATTACAATGCATTTGCCCAATACAAAATCAATTTACTGAAAGAGAAATTTAATATTACGCCAACGGTTTTTATGCGAAAAGGAGTTTATTCAGGTTTCCAGTTCGATGCCACCCTCTTACTCGACTATAAGAATATTGTATTTGCTGGCGCGGGTTATAGGAATTCATTTGGTGTGATAACTATGGCGGGTGTTAATATATTCGATATGTTCACTATAGCTTATGCATTTGATTTTACAACGCAAAACGAGCTGAAAGGGCAGGTAGGATATACACATGAAATTACGGCAGGTTTTCACTTGGCTACAGACTACAAACAGCGAAAGAAAGAAGAAGCTGTTGCTAAAGCCGATAAGTTGATGACTGACTTGCAACGCGCCAATGATTCATTAGCACAAAAGTTGAAACTGGCTAAACAAAAATCTGATAGTCTCTCAAAATCCATTCAAATGGTTGCCGACAATTCAAGAGAGAAGAAAATTGACAGCCTTGAGAATATTATAGGTAAGCTTTTTAAAAATAAGCCGGAAAACGGGAATGGCAGTTCAAGTCAGGCATATAGCCTAGACAAAATCTACTTTGAAGCTAATCAAACAGCTTTGCTTGACGCAAGTAAGGAGCAACTTGATTTGCTAGTTGGTTTTCTGAGTCAGTTTCCTGATGTTGAGATAATGATTAAAGGGTATGCTGACAGTACCGGAAGTATAGAGTTTAACCAGGCGCTCAGTGACTACCGCGCCAAGGCTGTTGCTGAATACCTTACAGAAAATGGCATTGCCTCCGATCGCCTGAGCTATAAAGGTTACGGAACAGAAAATCCCATTGCTGATAACAACAGTCCCGAAGGACGAAAAATGAACCGAAGGGTAGAGTTTACTATAACGAAGCAGTAATAATTCTGTCGTAAGGGCGCATTATGTTTTCTTTCCACCTTTCGGAAAATCAAACAGTAGCGAAGTAAGGATGGGTAGAAAGAAAATAGCTACTGTAGTAACAGAAAAAATCAAATCGGTCCTTTCGCTATCAATCATCTCGCAAAACGCAGTATGTCCGCCAAACTGCATGCAATAAAAGCTAAGGCATAGTTTTAACCCCAATATACCTATCACTAAAAACGCTACCGAATCGAGGAAAGGGAAGCGCTCCATCAGCTTTACAAAATAACCGGCAACCACCCGCATGGCCAGTATACCGATAAACACACCCA
>JAZKEP010000169.1:1512-5363 GCA_040387015.1 Bacteroidota bacterium | reverse complement strand
GTTTCTAAACCCGCAGCTGCACCGGTTTTAAAATGCACTGAGAACATGGTGAAAAAGAACGACCCCGGTAAATGCGGGGCCGCGGTGAATTACACTATACCGGAAGTAAAAAGCGGACAGGATGTGAGAGTAACGCAAACCAAAGGAGGGGGCAGCGGCAGTTTCTTTAAACCGGGAACTACCACCAACACCTTCTCAGCTTCTGATGCATGGAGCCAACAAAAAGAATGCTCATTTAACGTCACCGTAAAGGATCTTGAATCACCCGTCTTTAAATGTCCTGCTGATACGGTTATTATGCTTCCTGCCAACCGCAGAGGGATAATTTATAATTACACAGCACCTGTAGCGAATGATAATTGTGCAGTGGATAGCTTTGAACAGGTTGCAGGACCTAAAGACGGATGTTTCCTTGAGGTAGGTGTTCATCCTTTTATTTACAAAGCGATAGATGCAGCGGGCAATTATGAAATGTGCACCCACAGCGTAATAATTAAGTTGGCACCACCTGTTGCCAGCGTTGAACCGCCTTCAAAACTGGCTGATGATTTGAGTTTGGGTTCCGATTCCATCCACTATGAATACAAGTCGAAAGTGGACGATTGTTTACTTACTATTTTTCTTTATGATGACGGGGAAGAAGATGGCGACATCGTATCCGTTATCTTTAATGGTCGGGTAATTGTAAACAAAGAAATGATCCGTCTGAAAGAAAACAGTATGGTAAAACGCACTCTTGTGCTGGATGCAGGAAACGAAAACTATCTAGTTTCCAAAGCATGGAATACAGGCAAGTACGGTTTGAATACCTTGAAGATAGACGTGTATGAAGGGAATATTGAAAACGAGAAGAAGGACTTAAAAACTATAAAACCGGTGCTTTCTAAAGTGCTTCACTCAAAACCTGGAAATGCCGGAGGAATTATTCTCAAATGTGAGTAAAACTAAAGTGCTTCGGCTCCAAACTTCTGCCGGACTAATCCCCAAAACAATTTTACTGTTTCACCTGATTCTTTCCATTGGTAATTGGCCGCCAACTGTGAATGAATAAAAGATTCGGTTGTAGCAAAATCTTCAAATGTATCTATCTGCTGAACCGCTTTTGCAAAAGCATCGCTGCTTCCTCCAAAAAGCTCATTGATAAGAACAAACCGCTTATTGAGATCTATCAACTCTTTCAGCGGCTTGTTGGAAAGTTTATGATGAATTTCTTTAGGGGCGGGTCTTACTCTTGAATTTAAAGAGTCAACCGATTGTACCACCTCATTGATAGATGATTTGGAGATTGTTTTAGTTTTTACTTCTGTAGCAACCACCACTACCTCTTCTTTTATAACTCGTTCTTCCTTTACCATTTGCTTTGCTTCCATCACCGGCTGCACTCTGATTATTTCCCTTTCTACCGGTGCAGTTGCTTCTTCAGTCAAAGGCATATCTTTCTGGATGGGCTTCCTAATCTCTGTACGGAGATTTTCATTCTTGGGAGAATTTCTTAGCGCATACAACTCGTCATACAAATCGCGAACGTGTTGCATCAGCAAATCATATTCTAATTTAGAAACCTGCGGGAACGAAGCTTGGTTGATGAGCCCGTTAATTTTGCCCAGTAATTCTGATACTTTTAAGTTCATTGGCTTTTACTTTAAGGAAACAAATTTATTGAGAATTGAAATTTATTAGTATTGAGTTTTAAACAATGCTTTTAATAAACGGTAATACAACGGAAATAATATGTTTATAGAACCTCTTTCGGGTATAGGAAGAAAAGGCTGGATTGAAGTTGTGTGTGGCTCCATGTTCTCGGGTAAAACCGAAGAGCTTATCAGACGCCTAAAGCGGGCGCATATAGCCAATAAGCGGGTAGAAATATTTAAGCCTGCCATTGATACCCGTTATGATGTAGCAAATGTTGTTTCCCACGATTCTAATTCTATTCGTTCTACTCCGGTTCTGCACTCCGAAAATATTTTATTGCTTGCCGAAGGTATTGATGTTGTAGGCATTGACGAAGCGCAGTTTATGGATATGGAACTACCCAATGTTTGCGAGCAAATAGCACAAAAAGGTATTCGGGTGATTGTGGCCGGCCTGGATATGGATTTTGAAGGGAAACCATTTGGCCCGGTTCCGAATTTGCTTTCAATTGCAGATTATATTACCAAGGTACATGCTATTTGCGTCAGGTGTGGTGATATTGCTCATTTTTCATACCGAACATCATCAGAAAAGGATAAGGTTCTGCTTGGTGAAAAAGATAGCTATGAACCACGATGCAGAACCTGCTATTACAAGCGCCAAGAGGCATAATAGTTTTGTCACAGAATTGTCATTTTTTTGTGAAAGCGACTTTTTTCTTTTGATTTGCGTCTCTGAAATTACAAAAAAGTTATTTTTACATTCTCTAATTTTTAAACTCAAAACAATAAAATGGTACCTATGAAAAAGTTATTTACACTTTTCTCTTTCTTCCTGCTTGTTTGTGTTGTGAACGCTCAGCTGTCCATTACTCAAAATACAATGGAAGCACAACTCAGCAGAAAAAGCGAACTGAAAAAAGTTATTTCCATGCCTAAAAAGCAGGCTCAATCAAGCGGAAGAAGTGCTGTAAGCGCTGTAATGCTAGATAACCCGGGCGTTGATGCAGCTTATGCAGCTCTTATCGGAACAGATTTCTTTTACGTTCCTTTTCTTGACATCAATAAGAATTACAGCTCAACAGATAATCTTACTCACGATTATGCTATAGCGCTGTATGACTCTTTGTTATACATTGATGCTAACAATAACGATTTACCGGCTTTCTTACCCCGCGCTTCTACCACTTTAACTCTTGATAGCGTGGACTTATATTTTATTCACGAGCATGCTGTTACCAATACAAGTTTTGATACTATCCGTATTACTGTTTTTGATAGAGATTCTCTTCGTTTGGCTGGTAGCGGACCGGCAGCAGTTATTACTCAAAACATCCGTTGGGATACTCTTATCATCACGAATACAGAAATTCCTCTAAATATTTCAAATGGCGGAACACCAACCTTTACCGGAATAACGATATTCCCAAATCTTGCTTTCGCGCAAGGGAAAACTTTTGGTATTAGAGTGGATTTTGCCGGAGATACTGCCAATAAATTCAACCTTATTGCCGGTTTCAGAGATGACTGCTTTAATGCCTGCGTAGCTTCTGAATCAGCTGTAAACAACCCTCTTTACACTAATAGCTTGTATTATATCAATGCAACTGCGGGTGGATCCAATATTTCAGGAATCAACAGCGTAGCATTTACCTGTGGTCCTCCATGCAATGAATGGTACGCACAAAACTGGTGGATTTATCCATGGATAACCGCAACAGTAGATTACAGTTCAGCAATCGTTGCAGATTCTTTAGTTGGCTGTCCTGGTACCATTCTTAATTTAACAGCTAATGCGTTTGGAACTACTGCAACCCCGCTTACATATAGCTGGGCTACTACAAGCGGAACTTTGAGCACTACTACTGACCAGAATGTTTCTTTGGTAATTAATGGCACCGCTGTTGTTACCGTTACAATTACCGATGCTACCAATGCTACTACAACCTCTACTATAAATGTTACTTCAAGAGGCTTAAGCGTAACTATTACGAATCCAAATCCTTATACCATTGCCTGTGGAGCTAACGGAACCATTACCAGCACAGTAACAGGTAATCAACAAGGTAAGAATTATACATGGAGCAACGGAACCACAGGTACTACTGCGTTTTCAATTCCGGTAAATTCGCCAGGTAGTTATTCAGTTGTAGTAACTAACAATTTTGGTTGTTCTTCATCAGCTAGTGTTAATGTTGCATATGCAGGTGGCGTAAC
>JAZKEP010000169.1:0-1502 GCA_040387015.1 Bacteroidota bacterium | reverse complement strand
GCTTATACTTATACAAATGCATCTACTTATACTTCTAGCCCTTGGGAGCCACTTTGGGATATGTTAAACAATGGTGCTGAACTTCAGTTTTCTAATAATGCATCTTATGCTTTTGCTACACCAGGTACTTATACAATAAAACTTACAATGGATAGTGCTGGTTGCAAATTCTCCAGAACACGTACCGTAACAGTTACCGCTTCTTCCAATGTAAACTGTAGTGGTGTAGGATTTGAAGACATGAGTTTCAGTGATGCTGTAAGTCTTCAGCCAAACCCAACCAATGGCAACCTGAACATTACTGTAAATGGTATCGAAAAGAACCTTTCAATCAGAGTTTATAATGTCATTGGTTCTGAAGTGAAATCATTTATATCCAACGAAATAAGTTCTGTTTTCAGCAAGAATTTTGATTTCAACGATCTTTCTAACGGAACCTATTTAGTTAAGATTCAAACAGGAAATAAATCGGCTGTTAAGAGATTGACGGTTAGTAAGTAATTTATTGTTCCCTTTAATAAAAAAAGAGCCTCCAGTTGGAGGCTCTTTTTTTTATGCATAAAAAAGAGCCGAAATAAATATCCGCACCACCAAGACACTAATAAATTTACTTTGAACTGAGTCTTTAAGCCACTACCTCTTCTTCCCCCCTGTTCATCCTCTTATCCTTCCACTGCGGCTTATTTATTCACAGAGTTGAACGTCCTTGTTGCCGAAAGATTCATCTTTAATTTTACCGCATCCACTTTAGAAGATAAAACTATTGAAGGGGTAAAAAAATAGAAGACACCATACATCCTTGTGATATTAACATAAGATAGAAAGCCCATCGTAGAGATTCGAAATGCTTTTTGTTTTTGGAGAAGGTTGATGTGTATTATCAAACCGTATATTCGCAGTCCGATTCTCTTACACATCGGTTAAACAACTTTACTTGTGAAAAAATTTTATATTCTTTGTGTTTTACTGGCTGTCGTTTACTTCAATTCGTATTCACAGACACCCCCGCAACGCATAACGCTCAATCCTTCTTTTCGTCCTTTTTATCATGGTGTTGAGTCGGGTGACCCAATGCCCGACCGCGTTATTATTTGGACCCGCCTGACTCCCGATTCGGGTGTAGTGGGAAACGTTGATGTGTACTGGCAGGTGGCTACCGATGTAAACTTCACCAACATAGTTAACTACGGAACCTCCATTGCCACCGAAGACAATCACTATTGCGTAAAGGAAGATATTTGCGGGCTGCAGCCTTCAAGCTTTTACTATTACATGTTTAATGCGCTGGGAAGAAATTCGATTACCGGCCGAACTAAAACTGCGCCTGCTGCAAATACAAACAACGACAGTGTTCGCTTTGCAGTGGCTAGTTGTGCTGCGTGGGAACATGGCTTTTTTAATGCTTACGAAAGTATATCGAACCGCAATGATGTGGATGCGGTGGTTTATTTGGGCGATTACATTTATGAAACAGAAAGTAACGGCACCATTGCTGGCAGAAC
>JAZKEP010000168.1:2097-6839 GCA_040387015.1 Bacteroidota bacterium | reverse complement strand
TTTTCTATTACTGATTTTATATGCTCTCCTTTTGCAGTCATTTCTTTCAATCCTTCAATTAAGGCGTCACGTAAGGTTTTCTTTAAATCAACGTAAGGAATACTTTGAAGCATGGTGCAATTATCTCCTCCTTGTAACAGATAATCAGAGCTAACAACGATATATGTCTTATCTAAGTCAAGAGGCGCTTCCTGAATTTTAATTTCAAAAGCTTTTCCATTTTTTATTTTATAGCTGGCGCCACTAACCTGCCAACCACCTTTGCTTGCCATATGATTGAATAAGGTATCAAGAACAATTCCTTTTATATCTACAACTCCTAAACGGTTTTCAAAAGGCATTAACTCTATAATCTTCCCGAGTGTGATGTTTCCTTTCGGCAAATTCGGAATTCTGATTCCTCCGTTGTTCAGGAAGGTGAAATCTATTGGCCTGCCATAGTAATCGCGGCTTTTTTTGAGAATTAAGTCGCACATAAAATTTCCTAAATCTGATTCGGGAGTTGATTTGGTGAGAATAGTGTCGGAAACTGCGAGAACTACATTCATCTCTTTATCAAGTGAATCTTTGTAGGGAAGAATTTTAGCCCACGTCTCAGCATCAAATTTTTCAGAGGCGTTTATTTTTTTCTCCTCAAATTGATATTGGGTAGGAACAAAATCTTTACTGCAAGAAGAAACGGCAAAAAGAAAAAGAAGCGAGAAAATGTGTTTCATGCAAATACAAAATTCGGTCTGGCCTTAGTCAGACTGGGTTTACCCTCTGTACTCTCCGTAAATCTCTCTTAATGAATCTGCTATTTCACCAAGTGTAGCGTAATTTTCTACAGCCTCAATTACAAACGGCATAATATTTTTATCCTCTATGGAAGCTTCTGTGATGCTCTTCAAACACTCTTTCACTTTCTCGTTGTTTCTTCCGCTTCGTAGTTTTGCAAGCTTATCTCCCTGAATTTTTCGGATGGAGTCATCAATGCGAAGAAGCCCGGTTGGTGTTTCTTCTTTATCTGTAAATTGATTTAAGCCGACAATAATTTTCTCTTTACTTTCAACTGCCTGCTGATAGCTATAGGATGCCCGGGCAATTTCGTTTTGCATGAATCCCTGTTCAATAGCAGCCACGCTTCCCCCCATTTCATCAATACGCTGAATGTATTTCTCAGCCGCTACCTCTATTTCGTCAGTAAGGGTTTCGATGAAATAAGAACCGGCTAATGGGTCTACAGTGTCTGTCACTCCGCTTTCGTAGCCGATAATTTGTTGTGTGCGTAAAGCAATCTTAGCCGCTTCCTCAGTAGGAAGAGAAAGAGCTTCATCATATCCGTTGGTATGCAGCGATTGTGTCCCTCCCAATACTGCAGCAAGGGCCTGAAGGGTAACACGTGAAATATTGTTCTTGGGTTGTTGCGCTGTAAGTGTTGAGCCTCCTGTTTGAGTGTGGAAGCGCAGCATTTGCGCACGCGGGTCGGTGGCGCCTAAATCTTTTGTAATGTTCGCCCACATTCTTCTGGCTGCACGAAACTTCGCTACTTCTTCAAAGAAATTATTGTGTGCATTAAAGAAGAAAGAGAGGCGTTGGCCAAACTGATTGATATCTAATCCTTTTTTGATGGCAGCTAAACAGTATGCCTTACCATTCGAAAGCGTGAATGCAATTTCCTGAACAGCAGTAGAGCCTGCCTCGCGGATATGATAGCCTGAAATAGAAATCGTATTCCATTTTGGAACTTCATTATTGCAGTATTCAAAAATGTCGGTGATAATCTTCATGCTCGGTTTGGGCGGATAGATATAGGTGCCCCGAGCCGCATACTCCTTCAGAATATCGTTCTGAACGGTACCTGAAATCTTTTTTAAATCGGCTCCCTGTTTTTTTGCGAGTGCTACATACAATGCCAGAAGTATAAAAGCTGTAGAGTTAATAGTCATAGAAACAGAAACATCTTCCAGCTTGATTCCTTTGAAAAGCATTTCCATGTCTTCGAGCGAGTCAATTGCCACACCTACCTTTCCTACTTCACCTTCGGCAAGAGCATGGTCGCTGTCGTAACCGATTTGTGTGGGCAGGTCGAAGGCAACGCTTAGCCCACTAACGCCCTGTGAAAGAAGATAGTGATATCGTTTGTTACTTTCCTCAGCCGTTGAAAAGCCCGCATACTGACGCATAGTCCACAGCTTGCTTCGATACATTTCGGAATGAATACCTCGAGTGAAGGGAAATTTACCCGGCTCCTCTATCTCCCGTTTATCAAGCGAGTAAACTCTTTTAATTTCTATGCCCGAATCAGTAGTAAATTTCTTGCTCATATAGCCTTGCTGATTACACCCATTTTAGAACAACTCCCGGCATTCCGCTTTTAAAAATTCAAGTGCCTGCTCGGTGGGCAAGGTAACATTGCTGTTCTGAATGCCCATGAAAAGTGCATTGATAAGCTGGCCTGCTGATGATTCGGGAGGTAGTTGTGCGCCAATCAGGTTTGCCGTCTTCATCATTTCTTCTTTTGCTGAAACAATCAAATTCCAGGCGCTGGACGAAACATAAATCTGCTGTGAGAGGTTGTGTTCAAATTCTTCCCGGATATTCTTCACCATAGCGTATTGCAGTTCGCTTGATAGCATGTCGGGGGTGCGAACCCGCGAAATAACAGGCGCAAAGTTGATGCGCTCCAGAAACAACGCTAGCCGTTCATAAGCCTGCAGGCGAAGCATTACAATTTCTTTATCGCGCTTCATTTTTAACTCAATCGCTTTCAGATTAGCATCTCTGTTCATGTAGCGGGTAAGCAGGAAATAGGCCGTAAGGAACACAATGAGTGCCGGTAAGGTATATTTCAGAATTTCGAGAAGCAGGGTTACAATTTCCATACAGTGCGGGTTGAATTAAAGCTATAACGCGAATGTGTTCGCTTTTAGGATGCAAATTAAAAAAAGAATACCTCACCTCCGGTGCCATTAGTATTCATCATTCTCAATTTTGGTTTTCAACTTTTCGAGATAACTGAGTCGTGCAAGGTCTTTCTTGTCTTTAGCTTTGCTTATTTCTACGTTTAGCAAGCCCATATATTTATTCTTGAACGGCCGGCCGTCAACTATCATGTTCATAGCGGCTATCAATTCCTTTTCCAAAGCCATATATTTTCCTTTGCCTGTATAAAGTTGATTCAGTAAATCAGTGAAATCGGTCTGAACAAATTTCCTGATTACATCAGTATAGAGGTTTTCAACCTTAGCAGAAGCACTCGAATTTCGGATATAAGTAAGCGCATCGAGATATTTTTTGTCCTTCGTTCTTGAGTAATGTGCTCCAATGCTATCCAGAAGCATCTGCCTGCAATCGAAGGTGTCAATGAATATGCGGGAAGCATTTAGCTTGATAAATTCAAGATGTTTTTCAGCACTGTCCATGAGAAAGCAGGGATTGTAAACCGGCCGCTTACTCTGCGCAGAGGAAAAGAGGGGAATCCCGGAAATAAGAATCAGGAAAGCGAGCTTAAAGATGGATTTCATGGATGGGTTTCGGTAAAAATAAAAAAGGCTGCTAAAGCAGCCTTTTAAATCCTTAATCCACATATTGAAAATCTTAGTAGAAAAAGATGCCTCATTGCGATTGTGCTGTATTTCACTGTTACACTTATTCAGGATTAAAACCCGGAGGTATTCCGTTCATAAAAAACTGCGGTTTAGTTTTTGGTTTTTCCTGACCGGTAATTTCTACTAACAACGCTTTCAGCCGCTTATTCATACTGGCTATAGAGCCATCGCCAGTTCGATAAACACCAGCGTTATTGATACGTGTATTCCCTCCGCCTGCGCTTTGCGATTCCCAACCGGGTATAATCATTATGGTTCCGGGAACGGTGGCTAATATCTCTAACCAGGCTACTCCGTCTTTCATTTCCCAAGGCCATTGAATTGGCTCTGCTTTTTCATCAAATTTGCTTGGGTCTAAGGCAATAATGTTAGTCCAGGTGCTTTTACCATAGGTCGTTTTATAATCCAACTGCACAAGCACGCCTTTAAAATCGTTAGTTCCTTGATGAGAAACAGATTGTGGTCTGAAAAAAGCGAAGACTGTGGAATTCAAATCATCATTAAACTTCAGTTCATCAGTAACCCAAAGGGTGTATTCTTCCTGAACTTTAGCAGATCCCATAGTTACTGTAGCAGTAGTTGTATAGCTGTGACATTTAAATCCATTTATAGTTTTTGTTTCAACGGCCGGTTCAAGTTTTAGTTTTTGCGGGAGAAAAAACGAATCGAGTTCTTCCAACACATACTCGTTACGCTTATCGCGCTGCACTACTATAATTCTTCTTTTATTGTCTATGATATATCTTGGGAAGATCCTTTTAGAATCTCCTGATTCTTTTTTGTCTTTCACAAAAATCTGTGTTTCGGGGTTCCAGTTAAAATTGAACTGATACTTCTCCTTAACATCGGTTTTCTTGGGGCTTATAAAATGCTCTGTCCAGGTATAATGCAAATTGCTTACTTCTTTTTGTCCAAAAAGTATCTGGCAGCAAAAAAGCAAAGGCAACAGGAGGGTTTTGTTTTTCATTTTGTGTTTTGGTTTGCCAATATTTTTGCCAAAAATGAATCAAAAAACCATTCTAACAAATTTTCAGTAGCGGTCACATTTGTGAAGGCCACGACAGCTGTCTTTACGGCCAAGATAGACATCCTAAGCTCCAAGATGTACATCTTGAGAGCCAAGATAGACATCCTGAGCCCCAAGATGTACAT
>JAZKEP010000168.1:0-1997 GCA_040387015.1 Bacteroidota bacterium | reverse complement strand
ATAGACATCCTGAGCCCCAAGATGTACATCTTGAGAGCCAAGATAGACATCCTGAACTCCAAGATGTACATCTTGAGAGCCAAGATAGACATCCTGAGCCCCAAGATGTACATCTTGAGAGCCAAGACAGACATCCTGAACTCCATGACGTACATCTTGATGCTCAGGACAATTGTTCTGAAGGCTAAAGTGATCAAATTGAGGGAAAGCGGATATTTCTATTCCGTAGTTTCGTCCGGCTGTTGGTCGGAGATAACCTCGGGGGTTTCGCCTACGGTGTTTTCATCTTCCTCAGCAATTACATCCTTCAGCTTTGGAAGTTCGTTGGTAGAATTAATGCCGAAGTAATCGAGGAAGGTTTGTGTTACTTTATAAAGAATGGGCTTGCCGGGAGCATGTTCCATTCTGCCTGAAATTTCAATCAGTTCTTTTTCCAGCAATTTTTCAACGGAGTAATTGCAATCTACCCCGCGAATTTTTTTGCACTCCACTTTCGTAATAGGTCCGCGATAAGCGATGATACTCAGTGTTTCGAGCGCAGCGGTAGAAAGACGTTTCTTTTCTTTCTGCCCTATAAAGGTTGCTACGGTGTGGTGGTATTCGGGTTTGGTAAAAAACTGGTAGCCGCCACCAATTACGCGAAGTTCAAAAGCATAGATGTCGCTTTTAAACTTGCCCTGTAAATCCTGAAGAACAGATTCAACCACTTGCTCATCTAACACCGTTCCGGGAAAAGCTTTGGCTATAACCCCTATAAGTTCTTTTACTGTAACAGCTACTTCAGAACTGAAAACAAGAGATTCGATATGTTGGTGGAGGTTTTCCATGATTAATTTGAGAATTCGATAATGTGAGAATTTGAGAATGGTAAAGGTTATGATAATTCTCGAATTCTCGAATTGTCACATTCTCTAATTCCTTGCTTAGCCCTTTTCTTCCAAAGCAGCAGCACCGCCTACAATTTCAAGAATTTCTTTAGTGATGGCAGCCTGACGCTCGCGATTGTATTGAATTTTCAATCCGCGAAGCATTTCGTTCGCATTATTAGTAGCAGCATCCATGGCTACCATACGCGCACCGTTTTCGGAAGCGTTGGTATCCAGAAGCGCTTTGAATAATTGAGTATTCAGAATTTTAGGAACGAGTTCTTCTAAAAGCTTTTCTTTTTCCGGCTCGAAAATATAATCGGCCTTCGTTTTTACTGCTTTGTTTTCTGCCGAAGGGGCAACCGGTAAAAACCGTTCTACCATAAAGCGCTGCGTAGCGGCATTTATAAACTTAGCGTAAATCACTTCAATCACATCATACTTTTCTTCGGCA
This sequence comes from Bacteroidota bacterium, assembly GCA_040387015.1. Lineage (GTDB taxonomy): Bacteria > Bacteroidota > Bacteroidia > Chitinophagales > LD1 > Bog-950. The sequence continues at coordinate 677 of JAZKEP010000168.1, read as the reverse complement.
AAAGCAGTCATCAGCGATTCGGAAACAACTTTTGAGTTATCGAAGTTGAGCTTAGCCATTAAACTAACATGGTCCTGAATAAAGTTGATGTCTTTATCTTTCTTGAAGAAGTCGTAACCTTTCTTACCTACGTTCAGCATGGTTACTCCGCCTTTCTTCTTCTGCGTTGCATAATCTTCAACCAGAAGTTTACGGGCAGTCTTAATCAAGTTAGAGTTAAAGCCACCGCACAAACCTTTATCGGAAGTAATAAGAACGATAAGAATATTCTTCGGCTCGCGCTTTTTATTGAAGCTGAGCGATGAACCGCCTTCCATGCCGCTCATGATGTTGCTGAGCATTTCGTTCAGCTTTTCAGAGTAAGGACGCATTTGCAAAATACGGTCTTGTGAGCGCTTCAATTTAGAAGCAGCCACCAGCTTCATCGCTTTCGTGATTTGCTGGGTGGTGTTTACACTCGCTATTCGTATTCTTACTTCTTTAAGGTTTGCCATTTTATTTTTATACCCCCTAACCCCCTAAAGGGGGAACTGTTCCCCCTTTAGGGGGTTAAGGGGTGTATTTTAATTAGTGCGAATAATTTAATGAAACTTCAGCAGCCAAATCAGCGAGTTGTTTTTCAACAGCACCATCCATTGGTTTGTTCAATCCGTTTAACACTGCAGGGAAACGACTTT
>JAZKEP010000167.1:0-7241 GCA_040387015.1 Bacteroidota bacterium | reverse complement strand
AGAACCATCAGTATTGGCTCCAATAGTTTGAATGGCAGTTGGAGCAATTGAATTTGAAACAAGTGTGATGGAAATATCAGCGCCATTATCGGTTGCCGTAAGAACAGGGTTGTTGCTCACCACACGAATTCTATATCCAATTCCTGTTGCCGTATTAGCGGGAATGGTAGCATTGATAGTTCCCGAAGCGGTTGCTGCAACCGAGCCGATAGCAGTTGGCGCAGCAAACGAACCACTGGCATCGCTCAGTTGTGCGGTAACAGTATTCCCCACATTAAAAGTTCCTGTAAGGGTAAAGGGAACACTAACACTGGTTCCCGAAGTTGCACTTACATAATATGACAAAGGAGAAATAGTGCCCGTTGCGATAGTGGGGTTATAGATAGCTTCAATATCATCTAACCAAAGAGTGCTTCCGTCAGCGCCACCCGTTTGGTTACCCGAACTGGTGGAGGTAACAAGTATATAAGCAGGGGTTCTTCCATCTACATATATAAAAGGAAGCGACACACGGGTCCAGGTCAATACATCGGTATTCGGAACGTTGGTCCATTGAGCGCGTGCAATAATGTTCTGTGTGCTGTCAGGATGATTACCATTAACCGGAGTTTCGGGGGCATATCCATATCCTACGTGCAGTCGGGCCTCCAGGCGAGGATAATCGGAACTATATGAGTCATAACGATACCAAAAAACGATGCTATCTGGCCTGCCGATAAAGGGCAAGGAATAATCAGACTGCGTTGGAATGGTTCTTATATAACCTTCAGACTTATTGGTGGAAGGTGCTTCTACCTTCCCGGTAGTAAGAGAACCATTAACCACTGTAAAGAAATAAGTAGAAGATACAATCTTTGCAGAAGAACCTCCTCCATGAAATATTGACTGGTCGCGAAAACACGTTTGAGGTCCCAATGTCGCGTTTCCACCTCCCGTTTTATTGCTATTCCAATATTGCGGTTCGAGAGTGCTTCCACTGCCCGTCCAGTCTTCCATATCGCCATTGGCAATAACTGTTTGGGCTATGCTGCTTAATGAAATGGTTACTATTGAAAGAAGAAGTAAAAGCTTTTTCATGATGCTTGTTTTTGATTGAGGGCGAAAAATACGCATCTCTCACAAATGAGCAAGCATTTGTGTGCAAATACCTGTTAACATTCAACCAATCCTATACCAGGATGTTTCAATAGTAATATACATGGTTTGGTCCTTACAGGTTCTTCGGGCGCGGTGCCCTATTGAGTTTGCCCGCTCCGCTTGCACCTATCTGACAGATAGAGGTAATATGACTACTCATACTGTATGCGTTTGACAAACACAGGTAATGTGACTACTCATACTGCATGCGTTTGACAAACACAGGTAATGTGACTACTCATACTGCATGCGTTTGACACACTCAGGTAATTTGACTACTCATACTGCATCCGTTTGACAAACAGAAGTAATATGACCACTCATACCCTATCCGTTTGATAAACAGACGTGATAGGACTACTCATACTGCATCCGTTAAATATAGGGATGACATACTCATATTGCTTGTATTGAGCTGATAGAGAAAGCTTAAACTGCAATTTACAACAGGCCGCGGCTGTATGTTTAATCGATAAAGTTGAAGAAGGTTTAATTCTTGCCGTTATGTATTTCTTCCGCGTCTTTATATTCCGAAGGCACTTTGAAGTCGGCCTCCGAAAGTTCAATTGATTGAGCCGACAGCAATTGGTAAGAAGCGGTTACCTGGCCTGAGATATCTTTGGTTTGAGAAGAAACCGGAAAGCCCTGAATCTTTTCTTCACTCAAGGCCATCAACTCAATGCTATTCTGAAAGAACGGATAGAACTTGTAAAAGGCGGGTTTAAAATCTTTGCTCACCCACATTTCGGTTATGTTCTTATTGGTCTTTACCAGCACCTTTTCGCATAACAAGCCCGATACACTTTTTGTTTCGCCTGTTGCCTGCGCACTTACCCGCGCAGTTCCGGAAGTTTTATCAGCCTTTATGTTTTGTACCGGTATAGCAAAAAAAGCTTTCTGCGCTCCGGACGGCACCGAACCTTCGGCATAAGTAAGCAGCTTATTCTGTTGCATATCGGCAATAAACCAACTAACTGTATTTACTTTGGCATCGCTAAACTCCATTTTCATTTTGCATTGCTGCGAAGTAACATACCAGCTAACGGTAATGTTCTGCCCTTTCGAATCAGCGCTTTCATACTTCTGCGTAAACACCCATCCCTTCTCTGCAATAGCGCACAGTATCAGTGCCGATAAAAGTGCTGTAAATAATATTCTTTTCATGTGTTCTAAGTCGTGTTTATGATTCAGATTTCGAATTGCATTTCTTCTTATGGGCCAACCGTTCCCTTTACCTGCGATGAGCTGTAAGTATTGTCGGGCAAACCGGTTAAAGGATTATTGTTTCTCTTAACAGCCCATCCCGGAACATCGCTGTTAGGTCCGTAAAAAGGAAGCAAGCCCCCCGGAATAGGAATAGGGATACAAACGGTTCCGATAATCGGAATAGCCACACAAACTTCAAGAGATACATCCAGATAACCGGGAGTTCCCTGCTGCGCAAAGGCACCTCCATCGCCACCATGCCCTGAGGGATTAATGTTGATGCTGGCCACGCTGATAGGAATAGAAATGGGATAATTAGCCACCGGGCCTGCTCCGGGAATAGAGTTAATACAACAGGTGGCATCGCCTCCATCCTGAAACAATCCGATATTCACTCCTCCGCCCTGGTTAATTACTCCGCCTTCACCTGATTCGGAACCACCGCCACCGCCAAAGCCAAAGCCAATTACAATTGCACCGATAATTGGAATGGTAGGCGTTCCAAGCGCAAAGCCCACCGAGCCACCACCGCTTCCGCCACCGTAAATGGCACCGTTGTTTTCGAGAATAGTTCTGGTGGTTAAGTTCATAGCAGCGCCACCGAATTTACCGGCCTCGCCACCCGTTACCAGAAGGTTTCCGTTAAAGGTAAATGAACCTCCGTCTCCTCCCCTGCCTAATATAGCTCCGTCATTCACCACACATACCAATGAGTTAGGGTCAAGGTTTCCGGTGGTATAAGCCGGATTGCTGTTGACAGTTGATTTCAACTCCACTGAGTTATTGATGTGTAGCACCACAAACTGCGCTGGGCTTGAAGGGAGATTGTTAAGCACCTGTAAGTTGTAATCCAACTGATCGGTTGGAATAGTGTATTGAACCGGTGGCCGTACGTAAACATTGTATGTAACAAAATGAATAACATCGCCACACAAAGCCTGCAGAACGATAGCATAGTTACCTCCCACGGCAGCACACATATCTGCTTTTACCACAATATCTACACTGCCTGAAGAATCAATAGTAGGATTACCATTGAAAGAAGCGGTAACACCCTGCGGCAGTGAAGCCAGGAAAATAACGGTCATGCTCTGGTTGCCGTTTGTTTGGTTAACCGTGATGGTAGAGAACACGGAATCAGATACTAAACGATCGAGTGTATCCGAAGGGTCGTCTATGTTCATTGTGAAAGCGCACTCATAGCAGTTCTTCTCGTAAACCTTGAGCCAGCATTCGCCATTCCAGTATTCGATAACACTGTCCTGCGTATTGAAAATGGTTAAGCCTTTTAAAGGATTTGATATGGCGTCTCTCTGAGGTGTAGTTAAGCGGGAAAGTCCTAATCCTTTATTGCTCGACTCCAATTGCAGCACTGCACTTGAATCGGGAATCAGAATATTGATTCCAACCTGTGCATTTGAAGACAAAAAGAAAAGAAGCATTAAACAAGCGAGTGAAAGAAATCTTTTCATTGAATAAAAAATGATTTGAATAAAGAGCGGTAAAGTTAGATATTATTTCCCTTGAGAACAGGGTTGATTTTAAGATTTCTTTCTTTTTTGACCATTATCATATTTGACGCAATAAATGTTGATACAGAAAACAATATTTTGTCAGCGCTACGTTTTAAGAACAACAAACTGAAATTATACTTTATGAAAATGATACTGCTATCCGTGGTTGTTGCAGGCACCACACTTATTTCTTCCTGCAGCCAGTGCTATGAGTGCAAAACATCTACTCAAAACAATGAGTATTGCCAGAACAGTGCAGAATACGAACTCCTAAAAGAGAATGCAACGTTCACCGATTCAAACGGGGAACAATACGTTTGCACATTAAAGTAGAAAGAGAATCTATGCTTGGTAATAAAGAAGCACACACGGCAGTTAGCGCACAGGGTCAGATTAGATAAATGTGCGTTATTTCTTTTTTGCTTTGGCCTTTTGCAAATTCTCCTTTACTCTGTATTTTACAATTTTGATGATAAGGGATATCGGCAGTGGCTTATCTAAAGGAAACTGAACAGAACCTTTTCCTGTTTTGTAAGCGGAAAGCTGCTTCGTAAACGCTGAATTGCCACTTGGTGTTGCATAGAAGCCAATATGATTTTCGTAGCCGGCAAAATAGACCAGCACACCGCTTAGTTTGTAGCCCGGCATTCCATAGCTGATTACTTCTTCTGCATCAGGTGCTGCTTTCTTTATGGCAGCCCGCATATGTACTAAAAGTTGTTGGGTTGCCTTCGGAAAAACAGCTATATACTCATCAACATTTTTGGCTTTAGCAATTCTCATGACACTAGCTTTAATCAATGCTTATGCGTTTTGTAACTTCGGTTTAGAAAATCTGTCTTAACCGAAATAACAACCCGCACTTTAGTTCGCTTCAACGTATTTCTTAAAGTTATTAAGTATCGCCTGCCAACCTCCCTCTTGCAATTCGATTGTATTTTCGTTTTCCGCTTCAAAAGTTTCCACCACTTTTGTTGAACCACCCTCCGGAATAAAAGTTACACGCATCTTTCTTCCATCACCCATTGCAGAGCTAATCATTTCGTTAGGTTTTATTTCATTGTGTGTTCCCCAAAAATCAAATCCAACGCTTCCGTCTTTAGCCTCCATTCGCGAAGTAAACTTACCACCAACACGTAAATCGTTATCCGCACGGGTAGTATGCCAGTCATCTGAAGCAGTATTCCATTTCACAATATCTTCAGGCGATGTCCAAGCCTTCCATACCTTTTCAACCGGAGCATTCACAACCGCTTCTACTGTAATTTCAATTGGCTTTTCAGACAGTTCCTTAACCAGGTTCATTGCCTTGGGAAAAGTTTCAGTAAAATAATCCTTAAACTCAGGCGTAGAATCAAGGCTTGCCTGTAGTTTTACTTCTCCGTTTTCTTCTATTAAAGTATAACCCTCTATAGAACCGCTCCACTCACTCTCAGGTTGTTCCTTATTATTTTTTATCTCTCCCAGATGTTTGAAGATAATTAGCTCCTTCGGTTTACATACTTCTATAACGCCATACATGCCGTCTCCTGAAGTGCCAAGAAACTGAACTTTGCTACCCTCCTTCCAATCTGAAACAGCATAGGAGCCCTCGGAGAAGACGCTGGTCCATTTGCGATAAGTAGTGTCGTTCCATAACACCTGCCATACTTTGGCGGGTGATGCTTTAATGGTAATTTCAAAATTCAGTTCTTCTTTATTACCTGCTTTTGTTTCTGTTGACATGATATTAAGTTTTAGTTGATGGACAGTTATTGTTGCAATTGCTGGCTCCCAAAAATGAATAGTAAATATAAAACTTGTGATGTGTAAAAACCACATAATTTTGATTGCGTATTGACCAGGCCTTTACCTTACTAAAAATCTTCTTCCTCCTTAATTTCAACACTATCAGCAGGCAGCACAAAATTGCGGGCAGGACCCTTCAATTGCACATGCGGTAATAACCCCATGGTATCTGCTGTTGTAAGCCATCCTTTACCTGCCATTCGGCTGCATAGAGTACGGAAATATCCTTCTATGGAAGGTCTCAGGTTTCCTTCTTTATCAAATCGGTAACGGAAATACTTAGGGGCCGGAATAATACTCGCTAGGAATATGCTTTCCTGAAGTGTCAGTTCAGCAGGCTTTTTACTGAAGTAAAACCGTGATGCTTCACCAATTCCATACACGTCCGGGCCCCACTCAATCACATTTAGATATACCTCTAACATGCGCTCTTTGCTCACCAATCCAAGGTTTTCAATAAGGTAAACAATCAAAGCCTCCTCCACCTTGCGCGAAATGGTTTTATCACGGCTGAGAAACACATTCTTAACCAACTGCATACTAATGGTGCTTCCTCCGCGGGCAAAACGTTTCTCCTTATAGTTTTCAATAACGGATTCGCGAAATGCTTCCGGTAAAAAGCCGCGGTGCTGCATAAACGAAGGGTCTTCACTTTGCAACACAGATTTAGTGAGATAAGGATTTATCCTGTCAATCGGAGTGAAATAAGGGTTTTCAGGACCGATGACAATCTTACGCACCAGTCTATCTATATCATAAGCATCATAGGTAAAAGGCGTATTAATGCGTCCGTAGTTTTCGGCCCCATAATGATTAAGCCAGAAATTCTTTCTTGTCAGGGAAGAGCTAAAAATAAGTGAGTCGGGCTGCTGTGTATTAATGAAGAAGTCAAGTTGGTAATTAAGTATGCCGCTGCACGAAATACCTTTTAAAGTAGAGAACATTCCCTTGGGCAAAGAATTAAAGAAGGTATCAGAAACAGTTTCGGCCACACGTACGTTCAGGACAAAAGTTGTATCTGGGGCTATTGAATAACTGGAGAAGAGTTGAACAGGTATTTGTCCCAGTGTAAAAGAGGATGTTGAATCCAGTTCTATAGCATCATCGTGTATATGCCACATGGCGCTAAGGCGTGCGTGCGGAACTACTACATCTTCCTTGGCAATACGCCAGTGGTTGATTTCAAAATTTCGGGCTTCGCAATTAGTACTTATTTGAAATGCACCGCGGGTATCATCAAAAGCAATGTTTGCCGTAACCGATTGAAACCTGCATTGCAAACCATGTTCACGATCAAGAAAAGGCAGGTAAGCGTTCTTTTTACCAATGTCTTGCAAGGTAAACTGATACGACTTATTCTTTTTTAGAACTGCTCCGGTGAGCACTGTACTGTCATCTGATTTCTGATTGACGAGAAGAGCAGAAAAATTTTCTCCGTCATACGCTGCTTCGGGAAGAAATATATTCTCTGTAAACGTACTATCGGTATACTGTATCTGTACGTTACTCAATCTAAATGAAGTGTACATCACTCGTAGAAATTGATTTTTTAAACCAAATGCTCTTTTGCGAAAGTTAGTTGTAGCAGTAATACTT
>JAZKEP010000166.1:0-2016 GCA_040387015.1 Bacteroidota bacterium | reverse complement strand
TCGTCTTAATACCGCGAAATCAAATGGTAACAAGATGTGTATAAGATACAGTTGCAAGCAACCAGGCTTCTGTCTTGTTCAAATATTTGAAATTAAGTAATATGTTTGTTTACAGTCTAATTTGTAGGGAAACAAAATGAATAAAATTATCTTAATCTTCCTTACATTTTTATTAAACCCCTCTACTTATGCCTTCCAAGGACTACCCCAACCCGATTTTACAAGCGTAGACTACTGTACTGATTCGATGTTATTCAATTCCTTCGTATCGGAAAATTTCCCTGCATACAGTCGTTATTTTAAAAATGTTGCAGCAACTAATAAGGCAGGAACTTACAGTACTGTTAAAGAAACTCGTTGCGAAGTTGTTTATGACACAGTGGCACTTTGCCGTTTAATGGGAGCCTCCATCAATGAACCACCGGCTAATACTGCAGATATCTATGCACTATTTAAACCGATCATCACCGCAATGATCCTGAAACAAATGAGTAATTTTAACCAAGGCTCACCCTTCAATGGAGGAAAAACACATATAAAAATAAACTGTGTTTATCGGTGTGGGCAACCGATCAAACCTGTTCAAGACTGCACCCATTCATTTTCCACGATGTGACACATGATGGCCTCAGCAAAAATTCAATTATAGGTAGATAAAAACACAGTAACTCCAGGTACGTCATCCTGGGCGCCCTAGCCCCTTTGGGATAAACATCTATAAAGAAGCCGTCATCCCGACGAAGGAGGGATCTCCCTAATTTGGCATCATACTATCTGATGGGAGATCCCTCCTCCGTCGGGATGACTACCTGGGGAGTTACAAAACATAAAGAAAACTCGATATGAATTCAGAAATCCAGGCTCAAATAGTGTTAATTATTCTACCTAATATGGATAAAAAGTAATTCATAATTTGATAACAATTATGATACTCTGCAGAACAGGTACTTTGGCTTATCCTTATTCAAAATGATGAGTTAATAGTTTTTGTAATATCATTTATGAGAAGCTAACACGATGAAATGGACTGATACATTTTGGTCAGCTTATGGTATGACTGTCGATACAACCTTTAATGCTACGGCAAGTTTACTCCAAAATGTAGGTACTCTTGCTTGTATTGCGGGAGGGGCTGGATTTGCCCTGTCTCATGCAATGGATGAAAGCGTCAATGCTTCTTATTTTGGCTCTGCGAATACTACAGGCCAAGTGGTTGCGGGGGCTAATATTGAATCCTATAAATATAACGTCAATGCAACCATCCCCTTTAAATACTATGCAGAACAAGATAGTGGGAAAACATATTACCTCACCGATTATATTCACCCTAGCAGCGTTCGATTTGCAAGCTATGCCCTTGTTGCTTCAGGGGCTGCTTTGAGGAGTGTTGGGACCAATTTAAAACTATGGCAACAACACAGAGAAGATAGAAAATACATTAAAAATAAATATCAAGTTGATGCAATTAAGCCCGAATTAAAAGAATATGCCATTGCCAGTAGTGATTCATTTTTAAGTTCTCTCTCATTTGCCACAGTAAGCTGCGCTGTCACATCATCAATTTTGCACTTTTCAGGATTTATTGGTTCAAGTCACAGCATTACCTATCCTTCTTATGGACAACTATCTGCTAATAGTACTCATTATCAGGGTCCGGTAAATATGACCTCTATTCCTGTTTCATTTCATTTGGGTCAAAATGCGACTCTTGATTTGCCTATTATTGGTAACGTTTTAGCTTATGAACAAGTCAATGCGAATGCGTTAGTGAATGCAACCTATGGTGGTGGATTGTTTTTTTCAAATAGAAATAGCTCCAGTTTGGTAGTAGGGATTTCTTCAGCAGCACTAGGTGTGAGTAGTTATATAGGTTCGATGTTTTTTTCTAAAAAAACAACACAACTTCGGGATGATAGAAATTCAGAAGCGCAACGTGTGGGGTATGGACATCTTTAATCTACCCTGGTTGCTTGCAACTGTCTCTTAATCACATCTTGTTACCATTTGATTTCGCGG
>JAZKEP010000165.1:11383-16102 GCA_040387015.1 Bacteroidota bacterium | reverse complement strand
GTTTCTTATAGCTTGCTATGCCATGTTTGCTTTTGTTGTTTACCAGGCCTTTCCTAAGCATTTTCTAAAGATAGCAGCTGCCGGTGCGCTTATCTTTCTTATCACCGACCAGGTTTCGGCACATCTTATAAAGCCTTTCTTCCAACGCTTGCGGCCTTGTAACGATCATCATGTGGTGTTCCGTTTAATCATAGAACATTGCGGAAGCGGATTCAGCTTTGTTTCCGCACACGCTACTAACAGTTTCGGTATGGCAACTTTTCTCTCTGTTTTTCTCTTCCGTCAAAGAGCAACGGTTGTTACTCTTATAGTATGGGCCACGCTGGTTTCTTTCTCGCAGGTATATGTAGGCATTCATTACCCGGGCGATGTAATGGCGGGCGGAGTTTTAGGAATTATCATTGGAAGCATTATTGGCCTTATCTCGAAAAAAATTATTTCTCCAACACAAACCAATCCATAGATTTGTTTTACCGATTAACTACTAACAATTAACCTATGCCTGAATTCATTAAAATAAATCCTGAATACGAAAAGTTTGTTGCGCTTATAGAACTCAACCGCCCGAAAGAACTGAACGCGCTAAACCGCCAACTGATGTTGGAGATACGCGATGCCCTGAGAGTGCTGGACGAAGACGATAACGTTCGCGTTATCATCCTCACGGGGGGCGAAAGAGTTTTTGCAGCAGGGGCCGACATAAAGCAAATGGCAAACGCTACGGCTATCGACATGCTTAATATAGACCAGTTCAGCACCTGGGACCAGATTAAGAAAACCCGCAAGCCCATTATTGCCGCAGTCAGCGGGTTTGCGCTTGGGGGAGGATGCGAGCTTGCCATGACCTGCGATATGATTGTTGCCAGCGAAACAGCAAAGTTCGGGCAGCCCGAAATTAAAATAGGAACCATGCCCGGTGCGGGAGGCACACAGCGGCTTACGCGCGCGGTGGGCAAAGTTAGGGCCATGGAGTTGGTGCTTACAGGCAAGTTCATCACTGCCGAAGAAGCCTTGCAGTTTGGTTTGGTGAACAGAATAGTGCCTGTTGAGCTGCTATTGGCAGAAACCCTCAAACTGGCTAAAGAAATTGCACGGCAGTCGCCTGTTGCAGTTAAGCTTGCTAAAGAAGCGGTAAACAATGCGTTCAATTCTACGCTTGATGAAGGCCTCATCTTCGAACGCAAAAACTTCTACCTAACCTTTGCTTCTGAAGACCAGAAGGAAGGCATGGCGGCTTTTGTAGAGAAGAGGAACCCCGAGTTTAAGGGGAAATGAGCGTGGACTGTTTAACTAAATTTAAATACAACAGGCAGATTGAAATATACCTGTACAGGTTTGCCCTGTTGTGTAGCCGGTGTAAACTTAGGTAACATACTAACCAAACTTACGGCCTCTTTATCTAGGCCCGGGCTCACGCTTTTTACAACAATTACATCACTAACACTTCCCGCGGGCCGGGTACTTCAAATTTTCTCGCAGAAAAACTCCCAACATATTATCGCCTCCAGGAAATACAGGCATCTGTTCTACAAAAGTAAATACCCTTGGCGATTCTTCTTTTGCTAATGAGAGTCACTGGCTTGAGCACTTAGCTTTACTGTAAGCAGGCAGAAGAAGCAAACAGAAATCTTTGCAAAAATCTTTTTCATGATATGAGGGGTTAGCGTAGTTTAGAAGATGAGTTAAAAGTAATTTTCTTTTGCCGGCACTACACACACAGCGACTGACTTTTGCCAACCACTTTCATTATTCTTCCCTAGTCAAGGTTATACTAAGATCGGGCTTCTAACGGTGACAGAAGAAGGTAGAGACCCATGGAACCCATTCTGGCGCCTTATGATTTCATATAAATCTCTGCGGAACAAGCTTCGGGGCACTCAGCAGGTATGCAGATCCCCGCGGAACACGCTCTGGTTGTCTCTTCCCTAGCCCAAGTTATAAATTTTAGCTATTGATGTGTTTGTATCGGTTTAGCGATGCGTAACCACAAGAATTACTAACTGGCCATAGATAAGTTGTTGGCGACCTTTTGCCAAAGGGTAGAACAAACACCGCGTCCCAGAAGCAGGAAACTGGGGGGGAAAGCAACCAAATCAGCGCTGCAGAAACTTCTATATTTGCGGCAATGAATTTATACCCTCTTGCTAAAAACTTCCTCTTTCAACTAGATCCCGAAGAGGCGCACAATTTCACTATTCATAATCTGGAGCTGGCAGGGAAGCTGCCTTTCCTGCTAAAGATAGCTGCCGGTGCTAAAGTGGAGCACCCTGCCCTGCACCGCCATTTATTCGGCCTCGATTTTCCAAACCCGGTAGGCCTTGCAGCAGGTTTAGATAAAAACGGAGATGTGATCGACGAAATGGGAATGATGGGTTTCGGATTTGTGGAAGTAGGCACTATCACCCCGCGCCCTCAGCCCGGCAACGATAAGCCCCGCTCATTCCGGTTGATAAAAGACAAGGCGCTCATCAACCGCATGGGTTTTAATAATGTAGGTGCCGAAGTGGCGGCACAAAAACTGAAACGCAAAAAAACAAACATTATAGTAGGCGCTAACATCGGTAAGAATAAAGTTACTTCCAACGAAGATGCCATACGGGATTATGAGTACTGCTTTAAAATGCTTTTTGACTATGCCGATTACTTTGTGGTGAATGTAAGCTCGCCCAATACTCCGGGCCTGAGGGCCTTGCAAGATAAAGATTCGCTTACTGCCATTCTTAATTCGCTGCAGGATATCAATCAATCGAAGGAGAAGCCTAAACCGATATTGCTCAAGATAGCTCCCGATTTAACCAATGAACAGATTGACGATGTGATAAGCGTAGTGCAGCAAACAAAAATTCAGGGAATAGTTGCTACCAACACTACTATTTCGCGCGAAGGGTTGAGCTACTCACCGCAGCAAATTGAAAACTTCGGAGCAGGGGGATTAAGCGGTGCACCTTTAACCAAAAGAAGCACCGAAGTGATACGGCACATTAAATCAAAATCCCAGATTCCTGTAATTGGTGTTGGTGGGATTATGACTGTTGCTGATGCCCTTGAAAAAATAGAGGCAGGTGCTGATTTAATACAGCTTTACTCTGGATTTATTTATGAGGGGCCAAAACTGATACATGATATTAATCGTCAATTAGTAAAAACATAGCGGATAATATTAGCTCCCATCTTCAGCGCTTTCTCACGGGCTTCCTTCGCGTCTTTGTGAACATCAGGGTCTTCCCAGCCATCGCCTAAATCGCATTCATAAGTGTAGAGCACCACCAGTCTTCCTTCGTTAAATATACCGAAAGCTTGCGGAGCAGTATTATCATGCTCATGTATTTTCGGTAGCCCGTTAGGGAATTCAAATTTCTGATGAAAGATGCCGTGCGAAAAGGGTAACTCAATCAGCTTACCGTTCGGAAATAATTTCTCCAGTTGAGGACGAATGAATTTATCCATACCATAATTGTCATCGGCATGAAGAAATCCCCCTCCAAGTAAATACGAACGTAGGTTGTCTAACTCCTGCTCATTGAAAACTACATTGCCGTGCCCAGTCATATGAACGAAAGGATAGTTAAATAACTCGGTGCTCGCAACCTCTACAGTTGGAATATCGGTTTCAATATTCATCATTAAATTCTGATTGCAGTATTTTGCAAGATTAGGAAGTGAAGTTGGGTTAGCATACCAATCGCCCCCGCCATTATATTTGAGCAGGGCAATCTTTAAAGGTTTGTCTACTGCCGCAAAGGAGAATGAGACTGCCAGAAGTGCGAAAAGAAAAGGGATTGTTTTCATGAAGAATAAAGCTAAGATTCGTTGGCCAAATTAATAATTGCAGCGGCATAAATACCCGCTGTTTCTAAACGTAGCCGGCTCTTGCCAAGCGAAACGGTTTCAAATTCGTGTTTTTCAGCGAAGGCAACTTCCTCTTTGGTAAAGTCACCTTCAGGGCCAATCATCACCAAAGCATCAAATCCTCCGTGATAGGCATCTTTAAGGTGAATTGCTTTTTCATCGCAATACGCAATGTATTTTCTGGTGTTATGAATAGAAGAGAAAATGAATTCATCAAACCTCATCATCGGTTTTAATTTAGGGATGGTGAGCTTTACACTTTGTTTGCAAGCACCTAAAAGAATTTTTTCAATTCGATCTAAGCGCAATTCTTTTCGCTCGGAATGTTTACATAGGATAGGAGTAATTTCAGTTACACCGATTTCTGTCACCTTCTCGGCAAACCACTCCAGGCGCTCAATATTTTTAGGAGGTGCAATAGCAATATGAAGTTTCGGCTTATTGTTCTCTTCCATCCGAACGAGGCTTACCACATGAATGGCAACTTCTTTTTTACTGATAGATTCAATACGCGCATCGAACAAGTTTCCTTTGCCGTCAAACACATAGAGCTCTTCGCTTTCGCGCTTCCGCAAAACCGTAGCAATGTGCCTTGATTCTGTTTCATCAAGCGCACAATATTCGTTGAGCACTGCATCGGGGCAATAAAAAATATTCATCTTTTAAATTACAAAGTTAGAATTACAATTACGAAGTAATACAAAGAGGTAAGTTGATTTTGGTGGAAAGATATCAGTGTATTTTAATCACCTTAAACTCAACCCTCCGGTTAGGTGCGTGTTCAGCATCTGTGCATGGGAAATCATCCACACAGTTATTTATTAATTTTTCTTCATCCAGAACTTTAAAATAAAAATAATTTGTTAAGCC
>JAZKEP010000165.1:3291-11373 GCA_040387015.1 Bacteroidota bacterium | reverse complement strand
GATGTAATGATGCGGGCCTTTTCAATACCATTTGCCCCTAGGTATTCCTCACAGGCAGTGGCCCTTTCCTGACCCAGATATATATTGAATTCTTTAGTTCCGCGCGAGTCGGTATGTCCGCTTAGTTCTATCACTAATGCCGGATTTGCTTTCATAATTCCTGCCACTGAATCAAGCATTACTTTGGCATCTTCTCGCAAAACAAAACTGCTTGAATCAAAGTTAACAACAGGCAGATTGAAAAGCTTTTGATCATTACGGAGGAACTTATAAATGTCATCGCTTCCTTTCCCTCCTGAACGGTTGGAAACAATGAATCCCTTTTTTCCGCTTACATCACTCACATAACCATAATCATCTGATGTGGTATTAACAGGCGCTCCCAGGTTCGTGAGATATATCCAGTTTTCATTAGAACGAAAAACAGAATAAATATCAAGCCCTCCCAAACCAACCCGCGAATCGGAACTAAAATACAGCTTGAGATTATCTTCAATAAAAGGGAACATTTCTCTGCCGGGAGTATTGATTGCGTTGCCCAAATTTACAGCGTTGCTCCAGGTGCTGTCTTTCTTTTCGCTGAAATAAATGTCTGTTTCCCCAAAGCTACCGGGCATATCACTGATGAAATAAAGTCTGGTTCCATCCTTCGAAAGTGTCGGATGGGTAACATTATACGTATAGCTATTAAAAGGCAGTGGTTGAACATTTGTCCATCCCTGTTTTTCGTTGTAATCTGCATGATATAAACCAAGTTTGCTTATCCGGTCGGTTCCTTTCGAAACGTAATGGGTGCGGGAAAAAATCATTTCTCTTCCATCAGCAGAAAAGGTAGCAGGCCCTTCATTAAACTGTCGGTTTATATCCCCTTTTATTCTTTTAGGGATATTGCTTTTGCTTGTATCATTTGCCCGCAATTCGTAAATATCATAATACGGATTTTGCGAGTTGATATCGCTGTGCTTAATGGGGCTTCCGGTGGTACGGTTAGAAGAGAAGATGATTTTGTCGTTATAGAAAGCAGTGCCTATTTCAGAAGCATCTGTATTCACCTCGAAAGGAGTAAGTTCAAATAGTTTATTGTCAAGGAGAAAGGGTTTTAACTTCAGAAAGAAATCTTTAAACTCTCCAGCTCTTGAATCGTTTGGAGCAGCTTCGGTAAACTTGGAGTATGCCTGATGTGCTTCATCATATCTGCCTAAGGCGCGCAAAACTTGTCCATAGTAAAATTTGTCAGCTGCTTGTGCCAGCGGGTGAATAGAAAGAAATTTGTAAACCGGCTCAGCGCTTTTGTAATCATCCATTAGGAGATATGCATTGCCCAATTTTTCCCAGGCATCAACATCGTTGGTATCGCGGTCAGCCGCTTTTTTGTAAAATTCTGTAGCCTGATCGAAATTGAAGTCCTTCATCAATTTGTCTCCTTTTTCAACATAGCTCTGCTGTAAACTGTTATTGTCTTCAGCAACAGGATTTGTCATGCCGCTAAACACGGTAGGGGAAACCAACGTGAGGGAAAGAATGAAAAAGAAAAGGAAGTTACGTTTCATAATACATTCTAAAAGTATTTCACCTGACGCGGGCTGACTATTTTACGATGAATAAAATCGAAATCAAAACTCGCCATTACCTCATGGGAACCCTTGTTATATTGATTCAGTGAAGAAACACTCAGATCATATGCATAACCTATGCGTAACTGATGCGTGATATTAGCCGCCAGCATAAAACTGTAAGAATCGTTCAGCCTGTAACCGGCACCAATCCAAATACGGTCAAGGAAAATGAAGGTGGCATTAAAATCAAACGTAATAGGCGCGTGAACAGGAACATATTTCAACAGCACCGAAGGCATAAATTTTACTTTCTTACCGATATTGAAAACATATCCTCCTGTTACAAGCAGGTGATGATATTGACGGGCAACTGAAGTAGATGTCTCAAAAACGGAATTCTTTCCATCCAGTTTATTGGTGAGAATACGCGGAACTGAAATTCCGGCAAAAAAACGGTCGGAGTAAGCATAGATACCAAAGCCAACATTTGGAAACCAGCGGTTTACACTGTTGCCCACAAAATTTGGATCGTTGGGATCAGCAGTGGCAACGTTGTCCATGTCAGTTCTGTAATTGGTGGCTCCGGCAGAGATTCCAAAGCATAGTCTTATTTTTTTCTTTTTTCCTATCGGCACACGGTAAGCAAAGTCAGCATTTATTGAATTTGTTTTCGCCACTCCAATTCTATCATAGCTATAAATTAGACCTAAGCCCAGTTTGTTGTTCTTTAGGGGAGAATGAACGGCAACTGAAGCTGATTGCGGTGCTCCGGGCATTTTTGCCCATTGATGCCGATAGATCGCCATGGTATTTAGTACCTCGTGGCTACCTGCATAAGCAGGGTTGATATAAAGCCCGTTGAAGCGATACATACTGTATTGAGCATCTTGTTGAGCAAAGATGAGGGAGCAAGGCGAAAGTTGCAAAACGAAAAGAAGAAAGATTCGCGACTGTATGATTTTCTTCATTTGAAATTGAGCTAAAGCAAAGATACACCCAACGACCAGTATTGTAAAAGAGTTTATCTACATGTTTAGTGTGCTTTGAACAGTCGAAATATTCAGGATGTGAATGAAGTTTTTTTTACTTGGGAAGTACAAAGTTGAAGGCCACAGGATACCACACCTTGACTGGCTTGCCTCCATGACGACCCGGTATAAAGCGAGGAAACAATTTTGTGATGCGAACCGCTTCTTCATCGCATGCGGGGGTTAGTTTGCGAGGCACAGTGATGTCCGTAATGGTTCCATCAGTATTTACAATAAATTTTACAGCAGTTATCCCTTCAATTCCTTTCACTTTTTCGACCTTAGGATATTGAAGATTTCTGGCAATGAAACTGTTGAGACTATCGAAGCCTCCGGGAAACTCCGGCATTTTATCGGCTCTGGTCAATGCCTGCGGCTGAACGGGCGAAGCGGCAGAATTGGTTTGTGCCGACACAGAAACAAAAAGCAAGGATGCAATTAATGCGGAAATAAGTTTCATATCGAAGAGTTTAAGTTGTATTGCATTCTTTAAAGGCTCTAAGTTTTACATCAGGAACTGATTCAGTTTACCTGCTAATTCATTTTCATCAATCAAGCCCTTATTCCGCCAAACTTCTTTCCCATCCCTATAAAGTAAAAGTAAAGGGATAGAACGTATATTCATGGTATTCGCCACCTCAGGGTTTTTGTCAACATCAATTTCGAACAAATCAACTTGGGCTGAATTCTTCTTTGCATATTTTTGAACAATCGGTTTTAGTATTTTGCAAGGACCGCACCATACCGCATTAAAATCTACCAAAACTAACTTGTCGCTTGCTTTTATATGGTTAAGATAATCATCAAAATTCAATCCTTCAGTTTTAGCTTCGGTAGTTGAAACTTCAACCGGTTTTTTTTCTCCCATCCATGCTGTAATCCCTCCTTCCAGATTATAAACTTCTTTAAACCCGTTCTTTACCGCCCATTCTGCGGCTTTGCCGCTTCTGGCACCAACCAGACAATACAAATACAGTGGTTTGGATTTGTCCAACTGGTTCATCTGTTTTTCAAAATGTGCATCGTTAATGTTAACGTTATTTGAATTCAGGATTCGTTTTTCTGCATATTCTTTCGGAGTGCGAACATCTACCAGCAGTATGTTGTCCTGACTGATTCCTTTCTCAAAGTCAGATGGTTTCAGAGTTTTTACCGAAGTATTCTGGCTGTTACAGGAGAAGAGGGAGGTAGCAAAGGAAATAAAAAGGATGAGCGTTTTGAGTGTCATGAAAGTTTAATATTTAGTTCAATTTGAAAGCAAACAACCATGTATACAAAGTAGGAGAATAAAACTTAAGTGCCAAAACCGTTGGATATTATTTAGGAAACTTTGGATGTTCCAGAATGTTTTTGGCCTGCTTCAGATGACGTTGTTCGTGCCCTACCAGGATTTTTAAGAGGTCATTTAAACTGTAAGTAATAATCTTTAAAGCAGGAGAGGAGATAACGGTGTTGTCTAAGTCTATTGCATCTAACTTTCGGAGACGGGAAGTGAACTCATTTTGATGTTTCTCAAAATCAACAACAATAGCAGCAGAAATTTCACTTTTTGATGGAATGA
Source organism: Bacteroidota bacterium (assembly GCA_040387015.1). Lineage (GTDB taxonomy): Bacteria > Bacteroidota > Bacteroidia > Chitinophagales > LD1 > Bog-950. Next base: position 7,228 of record JAZKEP010000165.1, on the reverse strand, counting down.
AAGCCGAAGGGCTTTTCATGGGTTTTGAAACAATTGCTCCTGTTTGCTTTATCAGATAATTGCCGGAGAACCTTGAAATGATTTTTAAGTTTTGGTAACTTGAATTCCTGTGTTGCCCCGAAATTACTTCATTCAACTGTGGATAGTAAGTAGAATTGGAGACAATAAGATGGTCGAGGCACTGTGCTATGCTCCACTTTTCGGGAGTGGGTTTCCAGTTTAATTGTAAGGAGGAGAGATTTTCAAATAAAGCCTTTGTCTGGATGGTTACTTTACAAAGTTCGTCAACTGCATTTTTGATTGACTGGCTCATCTAAGATTACTGTTAAATATACTCTATTTATCTTTCCAATGCCGCCACTTCAATTTCTCTTCTTCATGCTTTTCATTCGAGGCAAAATAAACGGCACAGCGAAGCATATACAACAGATTTCTATCCTGCACTATCCCTGCCTGGCGGTTCGATTTGTGATACAATCTTTCAGCATCCTTATCCTTTAGGTCACTTACTTTCTTTACTCCCATTTGAATCAAGTCGTCCGCTACGGTCCGGTCAACACCCGGAATTTTGGTAAGGTCTTTTACTGCTTTGTTATATTCTTCTGCTGTCATAAATGCTGCAAACATAACTTATTGCCACTGGGACAGTATAAATAAATTTTCAGCTGCTATTGGTCTATCCAGTCTACAAATTCGTTTGCTTTTTCGCGACTTACGTCTGTGCGAATGTTTTTATCACATTTTAGATGTACTTCAATTTTTCCAGTATCATGTTTCTTGTATGTATCGATCTGATCAATGTGAATGAGCATTTGCCGGTTAGCGCGAAAGAATTTTTTCGGATCCACCACTTCTTCAATTTCGTCAATGGTGTTATAATCAGTAACTAGTTTTTCGTTCTCAGATGTTGCAAGATAAATGATAGTGTCCTTTATGAAATAAGCGACCCTATCCTGTGGTAAAGGAATTATCCCTGCTTTGTAATGTGCCAAAAACCTTTCTTTAAATTTCTGCTGAGATGGATTGGAAACAGCAGAAAGAAGCTCGCTCCATTTCTGGGTCATTGTTTCGTTGGAGGATTGATGAATCTTTTTGAATTTTTCAATTGCCTGGTTTAAGTATTCTTTATCAATGGGTTTAAGTAAATAGTCAACACTGTTTACTTTAAATGCACGAATGGCATAATCGTTATAAGCGGTTGTGAATATGATGGGTTTTTCAATCTTCACTTTTTTGAAAATGTCAAAGCTTACTCCATCACTTAGCTGAATATCCATAAAAAATAAATCAGGCTGTTCGTTCTCTTTTAGCCATTTTACACTGGCGGAAACAGAATCCAGCACTGTAATTATCTCAATTGAAGGATCAATTTGTTGCAGTTGTAGCTGAAGATTTTTAGCAACCAGTGTTTCGTCTTCTATGATAACTACTTTCATAATGCAGTATTTACAATTCCAGTAAAGGAATCTTTACTATAAATGATTTGTCGGTTTGTTCTATAGAAACATCGTTCGCTGAAAGATACGTATAAAGAGTTTTAAGATTATCCAAACCTTGCCCGTTTGAAGTATCCATAACATTCTTCTTCTGTAAGTTATTTTCAATGATCAGAAAGTCCTGATTGTTGAAAATGCTGATTGTGAGAGGAGAACTTTTCTGCGTTCCGTTATGCTTAATGGCATTCTCGATCAAAATCTGCAAGGTAACGGGAACGACACCTTTATGTTTTGCGATGTCGTTAATCTCAAATTTTACGACTAATCCATCTTCAAACCTTGTTTTTAAAAGCTGCACATAATGTTTTACAAAATTTATTTCGGTTTCAATGCCCACTAGATTCTTTTCCTTATGGTCTAATACGTAGCGGTACACTTTAGAAAGCTGTTGTAAAAAGTCAGAAGCCAACTGCGGGTTTTCAAAGATAAGTGAGTTGAGAGACGTAAGTGAATTGAAAAGGAAGTGAGGATTGAGCTGGTTCTTTAAGTTGTCATATTGAACCAATGCTTTTTCTTTCTCCAGTTCTGCGGCTGTAATTTTTTCCTGCTTCCAGCGGATGAAAAAGTGATAGCCGAAGATGGAGAGAATTAAACTGAGTACCATAAAAGTATTGATGGCAAAACTTGCCACCCAAATTTCTTTTGAAACTTTTATGGGTAAAAATTGCTGCAGAAGAGGAGCGCTAATGACCCGTATAGTGAAGAGAACGAAAAGCGTGAGAATAAATTGAAGAAAAATCCTTTGAACAACATTTCTTTCGAAAGGTACTTTCTTATCCAGATAAATATCTATTTCACGCACGATGTATCCGAAGAAAAGCAGAAAGCAAAGGCCCAGAAAACTGGTTCCCAAATGCCAAACAAAACTTTGGTCATGAAAGAATATGATTTTTACAATCGTAAAAAAGATAAAAATTCCGAACAATGATATGAGAGCAATTTTTGTTTCTTCTTTAAGCTTCATGCTTTATTATTTCTCCATCTTTCATTTCAATAATACGGTCTGATCTTTCGGCAAATTCAGGATCGTGAGTAACTGCTATGATGGTTTGTCCTCTGCTACTGGATAAGTCTTTCATGATATCGAAAACAATATCGGAATTGGTGGAGTCCAGATTTCCTGTGGGCTCATCGCCCATGATAATTGTGGGGTCATTGATTAAGGCACGGGCAATTGCTACCCGTTGCTGTTGCCCCCCCGAAAGTTTGCTGGAAAGTTTTAATGCATATTTATCCATATCAAGCCATTTCAGCTTTTCATAAGCTCTATCTTCGCATTCGCTTTTGGAATATCTGGCAAGTTTTTGCGCAGGAAGCATTACATTTTGTAGGGCACTAAATTCCGGAAGAAGAAAGTGGAATTGAAAAACAAAACCGATATGCTCATTTCTAAAACGTGCTAAATCGTTTTGCGAAAGCCCTGTTACTTTTTTTTGATTGATGATAATTTCTCCTTGGTAATCTGTATCCAGAGTTGAAATCAAATACAGCAAAGTTGATTTGCCACACCCCGATTTCCCGACAATAGAAACAAACTCTCCCTTCTTCACCTCAAAGGAAACATCTTTCAATACGCGAAACTCTTCAGGGTCGTGGAAGTATTTATTTAGCTTGATTGTTTGCAGAACTGTTTCCATGGTTTATCCTCTTAGAATTGCTACAGGGTCAATCTTTCCTGCTTTTATACTTGGCATTAAACCGGCAAACAGTGTGGTAATAATTCCGAAGGCTACACCAAACGCATAGTGATACCAATGGAACGTTACCGGGAAGTGAGTGATGCTTATAAAATCGTTCTTTGGGAAAGGCAAACTATAAACCCCTGAACTCATTAAAAAGCCAAGTATCAACCCCATCACTGCACCACAAACGCCAATGGTAACACTCTCGGTCAAGAATATCTGCTGCACATCCTGTCCGGAAAATCCCTGTGCTTTAAGAATTGCAATGTCTTTTAATTTGTTTTGAATGGTCATGCTCATGATATTATAAATACCGAAGCCTGCTACAACCAAAAGCGTGAAAGAAACCACAAACGTCATAACGTTGCGAATGAGTATGGAAACCATAGCGCTTGCATTCGCTGTTTTCCAATCATCAACTTTGTATCCATAACGAGCTGTAAACTCCTGAGCCATTGGAGTAGCTTTGTCATAGTCCTTTAATTTCATACTTAGCTCGGTAATGTATTGGTTATCCTTTCCCAGGAGTTGCTGAACTTTTGAAACGTTCACGTAGCTCTTCACATTATCCAACTGACCTATTCCAAACTGAAAAGTTCCAACTATACGAAACCGCATAGCTGTTCCCTTAGGTGTGGCAAGGGTAACAATGTCGCCTACATTTACATTCAGTTTGTTTGCTAAGCCATGCCCCATCAGTATTCCGTTGTCAATGGTGAGGAGGTTTTCAATCTTGCCCGTTTTCATTTTGTCGCTCAG
>JAZKEP010000165.1:1320-3281 GCA_040387015.1 Bacteroidota bacterium | reverse complement strand
TTTTGATTCTTCGAGAATTTCAACTCCTGTTAGTGTTCCGTTTATCTGTACAGGCCCGCTTACATAAAACACCTGGGTTGAAAGTTGCGGACTTATTGCAAGTATTCTTTCATCTTTTTTCAAGTCATCAATAATGCGCTGTGAGTTGCGGAGGTTGGGTGTAATGTCTTTGGGTTTAGGATGATAAACTACATTGATGACTTTGGTGGTGTCTGAAATTTCATCTAGAATGGAATGGGAATAGTCCGTTTTGATGTCATTATAAATACGAACATCAGGAGTGGAGGACAGGAGTGTATCTTCAAGAAACTCATTGAACCCCTGCATAAAGCTTATCATCAGAATATACATGCCTATACCGAAGGTCACTCCCAGCATGGCAATGAAAGTCTGCCTCTTCTTGGCAAGAAGATGGGTTTTGGCTATCTCTAAATTGACGGACATTTTCATTGATGTACTTGCATTTAAGCCTTTAGTGGTTTACTTCTCCTTAGGCAATACCACTTCATCGCCTTCTTTCACTCCTTCCACCACTTCAACAAACTCAAGATTCTCTAAACCCTTTTTGATTTTTACTTTGGTATTCATCCCTACCCCTTTAATTTCTACTTCATCGTTTGCCAGTAAAACATTCTTAGGAACTATAAGTGCGTTATCTTTTTTCGCCAGGATGATGTTTGCTTCCACGCTGGCGTGAACAAAATTCAATTCATAGTCCTCCGTAAATTCTGCTTCCACTTTAAAGCTCTGGTCATTCTGATTCATGTTCGGATATATCTTACTCACCTTTGCATGAAAGATCTTTGTTCCGGTTACATCCATTTTAACTACTACTTCCTGCCCTACTTTTATCTTTTCAATGTCACTTTGGTCCACCGACAACTCTAAAATTTTGCTTCCTCCTTCACCCACCATAGCCACCAAATCATTTCTTCGCACAGCCTCGCCCAAGTCTTTATAGGTTTCATATACCATTCCATCAAGCATACTTTTCACATTGTAGTTAGCAAGGTCTAAACCGGAAGATGCCACGGAGCTTTGCGCGTTCTTTACTTCAACTTTCAATTGGTCTTTAGTCCTGTTGTAAATTTCTTTTGCCGACCTGAAATCGTTACCCGAAACTTCATAAGTCAATGCTACCTGGTCAAATTGTGCTTTGGTAACCGCCTGCGCATCGAACATATTTTTGTAGCGCTGATAATTGAGTGAGTCGTTTTTGAATTTAGCCTCTGCACTTTTGATCTTGTTTTTCAAATCAGTCAGCACGGGAGAATTTTCATCGCTGTTCATTTTCGCTAAATCATAGGCGGCTGAAGAGGCGCCCAATCGCGCTGCGCTGGCATCGTTCTGAATCTGAAAAATGCTTTCGCCTTTCCTTACGCTGTCGCCCCCTTCCTTATACTTTGCCACAATGTAGCCATCGCTAAGGGCAAATACTTTGTATTCGTTCCTGGGAACCAGAAAACCCGAAGCGTAAACGGCCTCAGTAATGCTCTTGCGCTCGGGCTTAATGGTTTTAGTTTTATTACAGGAAGCGAACGTGAACAACACTATTGAGATAAGCACTACCGGAATGAGGAGAAGAAATTTCTTGTTCATGGCCATTTGAGTTTCGGGGCCAAATGAACACACAACGCAGATGGATTGCAAGCCTTGTTCGCTTATTCGTTCATTTTATGGGGCGAACCGTTGCAGAAAGAGATTAAAACGTGCTGTCAGCGGGCTTAATTTACTAAAGAGACTAATAAAAAAATCCTTCCGGACGATGCCGGAAGGATTTTAAGCAGCGGAGCATGCAATAACTAATTACATTCTGAACGCATACAAATAACTCATTGACTTGTTCGGATAGATACCTTCCAGCAACACTTTGCCGCTTTTATCTTTCAGGATGTTGACGAAGTCGTCCACATTGTTTACCGTTTCATCATCAATCTGGGTAATTATAAATCCCTTTTTAA
>JAZKEP010000165.1:0-1310 GCA_040387015.1 Bacteroidota bacterium | reverse complement strand
ATATTCTCTACCTGCACACCCAGCACATTCAGAATATCTCTGGTGTTATCAATCTGAGAAATAGTATTGTATTTGTTTTTCAGAACAAGGGTGCCCATCGTTATTTTTCCATCGCGGATATATTCTACTGACAGTTTATCGCCAGGGCGGTACTTAGCCACCTGCTCCTGCAACTCAGGCGAAGAGTTGACACCCACACCGTTAATCTTTGTAATCACATCTTTGTTTTTAAGTCCGCCTTCCTCTGCTGCCGAACCTTTGTTCACCCCATCTACATAAACTCCGAAAGGTTTATCGAAGCCCATATCACTGGCGGTTTTATCATCCATGGAATGTATCACAACGCCTAAAAATCCTCGCTGCGAAACGCCAAACTTCTGCAAATCGAAAATTACCTTCTTTACAATGTTAGAGGGCACTGCAAAAGAATAACCTGCATACGAGCCCGTAGGTGAAGCAATAGCTGTATTGATTCCCACCAGTTCGCCACTAACATTTACCAATGCACCACCACTGTTGCCGGGGTTCACTGCCGCATCGGTTTGAATAAAGGATTCAATAGACGTGTTATTCTGGTTTTGGGTACCCATGCCCAGCAGGTTAATATTTCTTCCTTTAGCACTGACAATACCCGCAGTAACTGTAGAAGCAAGATTGAAAGGATTACCAACGGCCATTACCCACTCGCCAATCATCACCGAATCGGAGTTAGCGAAATTGATGGCAGGAAGATTAAAGCCTTCTATCTTGATCAAAGCCAAATCGGTATCGGCATCTTTGCCCACCAGCTTTGCCTTATACGATTTGTTGTTGTTCATCACCACCTCAATTTCATCCGCATCCTGCACCACGTGATTATTCGTTACTATGAAACCATCTTTTGAAATAATTACTCCCGAGCCTGAAGCTACCTGGGGCTGGTTTCGATAAGGGTTGGGGCCGTGGAAATATTTGAAGAAATCACCGAATGGGTCCTGAGCTCCGCCCAAAGAAACTTTCTCTGCCTTAAAGGTTGATTTAATGTGTACTACACTTGGCGTAGAAGTAGCCGCTGCATAACGCAAGTCAATCGGCTGACCGGCATTGACATTATTATAAGCCACCATTTTCATGGGTGCTGCCTTTTCAATAACCGATACCTCTTTGTAACCAAAGTAATTGTAAGTGGCCACCGCAGCAAAAGCACTGATGAATGCCACCATTGCTGTAAATCCTATTTTTCTGATGTTCATAGTAATTTGATTTTTATTTTTGATGAACGATTGCAACTCAAAGTTATTTCATGTTGTATGTAGTTTGCAAATGAATGT
>JAZKEP010000164.1:0-11073 GCA_040387015.1 Bacteroidota bacterium | reverse complement strand
AGTTAGCGACACCCAAATAGATTCCTATAGAATCATACTCAATAATATTTTCGGTAACCAGGTTTGTCAAAAAGGTGGAAAAAGAACTGGCCCGTATTCCAATTGCATTATACTTTATTTGGTTGCCGGCCAACAAACAATCCGTACTAACATCTATTCCCGAAACACTATTTGAATCACTAATACAATTTCTCACAATAGCAGGCGAATACACTGCAATCCCTGTGGCATTAAGGGCGGCATAACAATCAACTATAGAGTCCATTGCGCCTGCATAAATTCCAACGCGATTATACTTAGCAGAACACTTCCTTATCACGCAGTTGTTACCACTCGACAAGCCGGTGTTTTGAGTATGCAGAAAATTGCAATAATTGACTTTGCCGGAAACTGTATACAACCCATAATCAACATTGCTTATAAAGCTACAAGTATCCATGTAAAAAGACTGACCGCGCCCTCCATCTAAACCTGTCTTATTAAAACTAAAATTGGAGTTTTTCACAAATAGTGAATCTCTCGCTGAACCCTGACCATACCGAACTCCTTTGGTTGCATATCTGAAATTGCAATAATTCAACCTATAGATTGAAGAATCGGTATTTGTTGTTGAATGCAGCCAGACCGAAGCCCAACTCCCAGGGGTATTGCTTGTATTACTAGTGAAGGTGATGGAGTCCATAGCAGTTCCATTAGCAATCAGCGACCCATCTCTAACTTCCAGTTGCATACTGTTATCAAACCTGACCACCACGCCCGGCTCAATAGTTAGCGTTACACCCGGGAAAACAACCACTGTATCTGTAACAATATACGGGCTATTTGCTTTTGCCCAGGTAGTATTTGTATAAATACCTCCGCTAACGCTGGTTTGAGAATAAGTAGAGTAAGCAAGGGCAAAAAAAAGAGTAAGAAGTAGAACGTTTCTCATAGCATTCATTTAGAATATAAATCTAACCCCTATTCCCTACAAACCGAAAAGTAATTCCTCGAGCTGCTCACTCCTCCTCCTTCTCCATTTTCAGCACACATACATTCTCTTCTCCTTCTTTTAAATCAATAACTGTTTTGGCGGTGGCATAGTTAACGCGGCTGGCGAGCAGGGTTTGCTTATGCAGCAGGTTGGTAACAAGGGTAAACCGACCCTGCAAATCGCTGATGGTTTTGTTGTTTCCGTTTTCAAACTTCACTTTTACAGCAGGCACCGGCAAACCGGTAGCCGCATCGAGGACAGTGCCGCTTACCACCTTTTCGCCACCTTTGCGGGCATATACCACCCCCCACTTACGCGCCCATTTGCGCATGCGCGGGCGCGTGCCATGGCGGTAGTAATGTTCAACCTCCTGCCACACATCTTTTACCAACTCGCGTGCTTCTTTCTTTAATTTCCGCATAGCTATTTGCGCATCGGCAAGGGCCAGGTTGGCGTTGGAGGTAAGCCCGATAAGCTGGACAAAGTTGTTATAAACCGCCTCTACTTCCGCCCCCGAAGGATTGGTGACCGCTTGTTCGCCAGCGGCTATGCGCCTGGCTTCTCCGGATATAATAAACCCGGCAGCCTGCTTGATGTTACGCTCGCCTTTCAGGTTGGGCAGGTCATTTGAGTTTGCATCCAATTCGAAAAGCGCCCGGTCGGTAAAAGAATATTTGCCGCGCTTTACACCCAGGTTAAAAACCTGCACAAAATGTGAAACATACATGGCGATATCGGTGCGCGCTTTTTCCTTTTGCATGGTAAGGCCTTTGTATACGGCTTTCAGGTTTGCGATATTCTGCCCGGCTTGTTTGAAAAGGGGCTCAATGATATTTAAACGGTCAATGGTTTCCTGGGTAAGTATCGTGTTAGCTCCCAACCTGTCATTGGTAGCTTTTGCATTCCTCAAACACATCTCAATAGTGTCGTTTGCATTTGGGTAGAACTTGGCTTCGGAACCATTTTTGGCTGTTGCAGACATAAAACAGGGGTTTATAGTTCAAATATATGGGTTAAAATACTGATAATCATATTATTCCTTTAAGAATATTAATATTATCAGGTGATGGTATTAAGATTCCTTAAGGAATGTATAACTTATCAGGTGATAATAATTAGATTCTTTAAAGAATATATAGTTCATCATCTGATAATAGAGACATTCCTTAATGAATATCTTTATTATCAGATGATGAGAATGTTATTCATAAAAGAATATGTAGCTTATCAGTATTTTAACCCGTTTTTCTTTAATGATTAGAAGCCTTACAGGTGTGCCGGAGAAGATTTTTTATGTGGAAGAAGGGCTGGCAGTTATTCTAACCCGAGTTTCAAAAGGGATTGGAGGCCTGCGCGGTGCGCAAGAGAGAATAATTATAATAAGAGAGAGGCAGTAAAGGATTACAGGCAGTAGAGAAATTAAAATCTCCTCCATTAACGTTTAGCTGAAGTGCTCAGCACCTTTGCCATGGTTTCGCCAATGGCAGCAGGGGAGTCAACAACAGTAATTCCGCACTCGCGCATAATCTCCATTTTGGCAGCAGCAGTATCGTCTTTGCCACCAATAATTGCGCCTGCGTGGCCCATTCTTCTACCGGCAGGGGCGGTTTGCCCTGCAATGAAACCTACCACAGGCTTAGTGCCGTTTGCTTTTATCCAGCGGGCAGCATCGGCTTCGAGCGAGCCGCCAATTTCGCCAATCATAATAATACCATCAGTATCGGGGTCGTTCATAAAAAGCTCTACCGCTTCTTTAGTAGTGGTGCCTATTATCGGGTCGCCACCAATGCCAATTGCGGTTGAAACTCCCAAGCCCGCTTTTACCACCTGATCGGCAGCTTCGTACGTAAGGGTTCCGCTTTTTGAAACAATACCTACTTTGCCTTTTTTGAAAACAAAGCCGGGCATAATACCCACCTTAGCTTCTTCGGGTGTAATAACACCCGGGCAGTTAGGACCTATCAATCTTGTTTGTTTATCGCTCAGATAATGTTTTGCCTTCACCATATCCTGCACGGGAATTCCTTCCGTGATGCACACTACCAGTTCAACCCCTGCATCGGCAGCTTCCATAATGGCATCGGCAGCAAAAGCTGGCGGCACAAAAATGATGCTTACGTTGCAGCCCGTGGCTTTGCGCGCTTCGCTCACTGTGTTGAACACCGGCTTGTCGAGATGCTTCTCGCCTCCCTTACCGGGGGTAACCCCTGCTACTACATTGGTTCCGTATTCAATCATTTGTGAAGCATGGAAAGTTCCTTCCTTACCGGTGAAACCCTGCACTACAATTTTCGAATTTTTGTTGACTAGTACGCTCATTTTATTTTGGATTTTAGAAGTATGATTTTGGATTTGTTTTTTATTGCCGAATTCTCACATTCTCGAATTCTCAAATTAGTATTTAGCATGTGCGCGAAGGTCTTTTAAAAAATCGGAGGCGAATATAAAATCATAAAGTTCACCTTCGGTGATATTCATAATTTCCTTATTGGTGCCCTCCCAGTATTTATTTCCCTCGTGAATAAAAACTACATGGTCGCCAATACCCATTACGGAGTTCATATCGTGGGTATTAATGATGGTTGTCATATTATACTCCTGGGTAATTTCCCGAATAAGATGATCAATTACAATAGCCGTTTTGGGATCGAGACCGCTGTTGGGCTCATCGCAAAAAAGATATTTAGGGTTCATAACAATAGCCCGTGCAATGCCCACGCGTTTCTTCATTCCGCCCGAAAGCTCACCGGGAAATTTCTTATTCGTGTCGTTCAGGTTAACCCGGCCTAAGCAGAAATTTACGCGGTCGCGCTTTTCAGCTTTGGTCATGTTGGTGAACATATCCAAAGGGAAACTCACATTCTCCTCTACAGTAAGCGAATCGAACAAAGCACCGCCCTGAAAAAGCATACCTATTTCTCTGCGTATAGTTTTGCGGTCTTTAAATTCCATGGAAGTAATATTTCTTCCGTCAAATTCAATGGTGCCAGAATCCGGTTCCAGCAAACCCACCATACATTTCATGGTAACCGTTTTACCCGAACCCGACTTACCGATAATGAGGTTGCACTTGCCATCTTCGAATACGGCAGAAACACCCTTCAAAACCAGGTGAGAATTAAAACTCTTTTTTATGTCTTTTATTTCTATCAAAGCAGGAAGAAGGCTACAAAAAAGTTTACAATGATCATGATAATGGAACTAAGCACTACCGCCTGGGTAGATGACTTTCCTATTTCTACGGCACCACCCTGAACGGTAAAACCTTTATAGCAGGAAACGGAGGTCATGATAAAACCGAACAGCACCGATTTTACCAGCATGATAAATACATCGTAGCCGTCAAAGTTATCCTGCACACCGCGAAAATATTCTGTGGTGGTATAAAAACCACCTACCATACCGGCACCCCAGCCTCCCAAAATACCAAGGAACACTGCAATTACCACTAACATGGGAACTACCAAAACAGCAGCAAGTACTTTAGGCCCGATAAGATAAGCGGGTGTATTCACTCCCATAATTTCATAAGCATCTATCTGCTCCGAAATGCGCATAGTGCCCAACTCCGATGCAATGTTAGAGCCCACCTTCCCTGCCAGAAGCAGAGCCGAAATAGTAGGGGCCAGCTCAAGTATCATTCCCTTGCGCACAATATTACCTATCCACCACATGGGCACTAAGTTGATAGTGCGAAACTGGTAAGCAAACTGAACAGCGCTCACCGCACCTATGAAAGTGGAAACAATAGCGATAATGGGCAACGAACCAACGCCAATATCAACCGCCTGCCGAAACGTTTCTTTCGAATACATCTGCGCCTTTTCGGGCTTTGCAAACGAACGGGAAATTAAAGTGAGATAGCTACCAAGCTGCTCGAAAAACTGTATCATAGTGAGGGTGCTAAGAAAGGAAAATTTTGACAATACGAATAGGTGGCGAAACACCTGGCAGAATTTGTAAGTTTGTTACATGAATAAAAAAATAGTTATTACCGGAGCTACCAAAGGAATAGGAAGAGCCATTGCTGAAAAATTTGCTGCCGAAGGTTTTGATCTGGCTTTATGTGCACGAAATAAAGATGACTTAAAAGCATTGCAATCCGCCATCGGCCATCCCCAAGTTAAAATCGTTGTTCAGAAATGCGATGTAAGCAGAAAAGATGAATTGAAAGCATTTGCAGAAACGATAGAAAAAGAGTTAGGGGCTGTAGATGTAATTATAAATAATGCAGGCATCTTCCTGCCGGGCGAAGTAATCAACGAAAAAGATGGAACGTTAGAAACACTGATTGAAACGAACCTATACAGCGCCTATCATATTACACGCATGCTGTTGCCGAAAATGATGGAAAGAAAAAGCGGGCATATTTTCAATATGTGTTCGGTGGCAAGCATTCAGGCCTATCCCAATGGCGGTTCTTACAGCATCTCCAAGTTTGCTCTTCTTGGCTTATCGAAAGCTCTGCGCGAGGAGTTGAAGGACTATCGCATTAAAGTTACTTCGCTTGTTCCCGGAGCAGTTTATACAGATTCATGGGCCGCCAGCGGCTTACCCGAAAGCCGTTTTATGAAAACCGAAGACGTGGCAAAAACAGTGTGGGATATTTATAGCCTATCTGCAAATACCGTAGTGGAAGAAGTGCTCCTGCGCCCTGTGGAAGGTGATATTTAAAAGTAAAATGTTGTTAAGCAGAAAGTCTTAAGTTGATATAACCCTTTACAAACCGTTTCAGTTAATTATATTCGTTTTCAAAATTTCAGAACTATGAAAAGATATTACTCCACATTCATCATTGTTTTAATTGCCTGCTATGTGAGTGCACAACAAAGTGCGGTAACTCCTGTAGCCAAACCCGATATGGCGCCTGTAGCTGCTCCGCATGATCATGATCACGACCATGGGCACGACCACGATCACAGCCATGAAGCGGAAGATGCAACTCCGGTTGTTGTAAATCCTAATGCCGCTAACATTTCCTTTAAAGAAGTAACCTATAATTTCGGAGAAATTCCTGAAGGCCCACAAGCTACTCATGAATTCAAATTCGTAAACACCGGTAAAGAGCCACTCATATTGAGTAACGTTCGCGCAAGTTGCGGCTGCACTACTCCAAGCTGGCCGAAAGAGCCAATTCTTCCCGGTAAAGAAGGCGCTATCTTAGTTACCTATAACACACAAGGCAGACCCGGAAATTTCTCTAAAACAATTACCATCACTTCAAATGCAAATGAATCAAACAAAGTAATTGACATTAAAGGAGATGTAATTAAACCGGACCCTGAGAAATCAGTGCCGCTGGAAGGACCAAGCATGCTTAGCCCTCATTAATAGTATAAGATTACCTCTATTCAAACTCCGTCAGTTTACCTGACGGAGTTTTTTATTTATTTCGTTTTGTGTTTCATTATCAAGCATTGCATTCTCAAATTATAGTTCATGCCTAAAGTTTCTCATAAAGGATTAGAAATGCCTTCCTCTCCTATCCGGAAATTAGTTCCATATTCCGATGCTGCAAAAAAGAGAGGCGTAAAAGTATATCATCTTAATATCGGCCAACCCGATCTGGAAACACCTCCTCAGTTTTGGGAGAAACTGAAAAATCCGGATATGAAGGTACTGGAATATGGTCCCAGTAACGGATTTGAAGCTTTCAGAAAAAAATTTGCAGCGTATTATAACAAGGCAGGCATCCAGGTAGATGCTTCGCACTTCATGATTACAGCGGGCGCCAGTGAAGCGCTTTCATTTGGTATGCTCAGTTGCTTAAACGAGGAAGATGAAATAATTATTCCTGAGCCGATGTATGCAAATTATATCGGCTTTGCAGCAGCAGGAAATATAAAAGTGAAACCGATTCCTACTTCCATTGAAAATGGTTTTGCGCTCCCTCCTATTGAGGATTTTGAGAAAAACATTACAGCAAGAACAAAAGCAATTCTCATCTGCAATCCGAATAATCCCACCGGCTATTTATATAGTAAGGAAGAATTGCTGGTACTCCGCGAAATTTGTTTGAAGCATGATTTGTTCCTGTTTGTAGATGAGGTGTATCGCGAGTTTTTGTATGGAGGCAAAATTTTTTTCAGTGCTTTGAACCTGGAAGGAATGGATGAGCATGTGGTAGTGTTTGATTCTATTTCAAAAAGATTCAGTGCCTGTGGAGCAAGGATTGGCGCTGTAATTACCCGCAATAAGGAGGTATTGAGTGCTGCTTTAAAATTCGGGCATGCAAGATTATGCCCTCCTTCCTTAGGCCAAATTGCGGGTGAAAGTTTGTTTGACCTTGGTGATGATTACTATGACTCAATCATAGCTGAATACCAAAGCCGCAGGGATGTAACCGTAGGGTTGATGAACAAAATTCCGGGTGTGGTTTGCCCGAATCCCGGTGGGGCCTTTTATGTGGTAGCCTCGTTACTTGTAAGTGACACGGATAAGTTCTGCCAATGGATGCTGGAAAGTTTTTCGTATAAGAATGCTACCGTTATGATGGCACCTGCATCAGGCTTTTATTCTTCAGAGGGCTCGGGGAAAAATCAGGTGCGCATTGCTTACGTGCTTAATACAATTGATTTGAAAGCTGCGATAAGGTGTTTGGAGGAAGGACTAAAGGAGTATGCCAAGGTGCCTGCTACTGAACTAGTGAATTAGCAAATTCGGGAAGCGAATCAAAGTATTCATCAATTTGAGTTTTGCTTTTAGCTGTTAACTTTTTTCTGTCACCCACAAAAACAGTTACCATTCCCACACTCCTCCCAAACTCCATATCCGTTACGGAATCTCCTACCATGATAGATTTAGAAAAATCTATCTCGGCAAAATCCTTTTTAGCCTTTTTAGCCATACCTGTATTGGGCTTACGCAGTTGATAAACATCATTTGCAATCAAATCAGTAGCAGAATAAATGGCATGAATTCTCCCTCCATACTTGCGAACTTCCTTCAGCATTTCATCGTGAATAAATTGCAAATCTTCCTGTGTCATTAACTCCTTGCCAACTCCCTGCTGATTAGTTACAATTATTATTCTTCTAAAAATTTCAGAGAGGCTCTTTAGTCCATCCAATACTCCTTCTAAAAAATAGAACTCGTCCCATTTCTTCACATAATCATTCGGGTAATGGAGGTTGATGACCCCATCTCTATCGAGAAAGAGTGTCCAGGTTTTATCAATTTTCGCCTCGCTCAGTTTCACGGAAACAGGTTTTTAAAATCTTCCTGCGCTTTCGCATAATCTTCAGGAATACCAATATCAATGAAATAACTTTCGAAGATTTTCCCACACCATACCTTTTCATTTACAAATTTCTCCAGCACATCTTTCTCGAAAGAAAATTTATCAGTTTCTACCACATCGAATACTCGCTTATGCAAAAAATAAACACCTCCGTTTATCAGGCCTTCTTCCAGGAATTTCTTCTCATCGAAATGCGTTATTCTCTCATCCTTCATTTGAACGGCACCATAGCGATCGAAACGCTGCATCTGTTTTAGCGCGAGGGCAATATCAGCTGTTACTTCGGAATAAAAATCCTTTAAACCTTTCAACTCAACATCAAAGAAAGTATCACCATTTAAAACGAAAGCGAAGTCATTTACCAATTGAAAGGCTTTTTTAATGCCACCACCCGTACCGAGAGGTTCCTCTTCAATGGCATATTGAACTTTTATTCCCAGATATTCGCTTCCAAAATATTCCTGAATGGTTTCGCGCTTGTAGCCAACAGAAAGAATTACTTCGGAAATATTCTGCCTAACTAAGTACCGAAAAATATAATGAAGAAAGGGCTTGCCGTTTAAAGGGGCCATTGCTTTAGGAAGACCACTGACAACTCCCCGCAATCTGGTTCCCAGTCCGCCTGCCAAAATAATTGCGGGATAGTATGGCATTATTTAAAGAGTTTCTCTTCTACCAATTGACAGATGATATGGCCAACCAGAATATGACTCTCCTGAATTCGCGGTGTATCATTACTAGGCACATTGAAAAGATAATTACAGTAATCTTTCATTTTGCCACCGCTTTCTCCTGTAAACGAAATCACCGTCATTCCCCTGCTCAAAGCTTCTTTCTGAGCCAGCAGTACATTTTTAGAATTTCCCGAAGTGGAAAGACCGATAAGTATATCTCCTTTTCTGCCGTGTGCTTTTATGGCACGCTCGTAAATCTGGTCGTAACTGTAATCGTTAGCCACCGCAGTCAGGAACGAAGTATTTACATGCAGGGCCTCGGCAGGGAGTGGCTCTCTGTCAGTATAAAATCTCCCGGTAAACTCTGCGGCAAGATGCTGGGCATCGGCTGCGCTGCCACCGTTACCACACAAATACAACCGATGGCCATTTTCAAATGCATTGGCTATGAAATTAGAAACCTCTTCAATGCGCTTCAAAAACAATTCGTTATTCAAAATTTTGTTTTTGACTTCAATAGAGGAAGAGATGATGGATTTAATTTTGTTCATTGCGGCAAACTTCTGAAAAGTTTCCAACTTTCTGTATTTATTCTAACATCAAAGTTTTAAAAACTCATTGCCACTTTTAACTTCGTTATGTTATGATGCGTGTTGTTGAGGTAAAAGACGAAATAGCTGCTAAGGAATTTCTTCTTCTTCCATTTTCTCTTTACCGGAATGACCCCAATTGGATTGCTCCTCTGAAGCAGGATATCGAAAAGGTGTTTGATCCTTCCAAAAACAAATTTTTCCATCATGGGGAATGTATTCGATGGATTCTCTACGATGATAAAAAACCTATAGGAAGAATCGCAGCGTTCATCAATCAAGATACCGCTTTTACAGAAGATCAGCCAACGGGGGGGGGTGGCTTTTTTGAATGCATTGACTATCAGTTAGCAGCCAACCTTCTTTTCGATACTGCCAAAAGCTGGCTGCAACAAAAAGGGATGGAGGCGATGGATGGTCCGGTAAACTTTGGTGAGCGAAACGCCTGGTGGGGTTTGTTAGTCGAAGGGTTTAATCCTGCTACTTATCAAATGAACTATAATCCGCCTTACTATAAAGACTTATTCGAAGCATACGGCTTCAAGGATTATTTCCAACAGTATTCCTATTCTATCAATATCAAAGAGCAACTCCCCGAAAGATATAAAGCTGTCATCGAAAGATTGAAATCGAAAAGCGACTATTCGTTTCGTCATCTCGAAAAGAGAAGAATGAAAAAATATGCCGATGATTTCAGAAGCATTTACAACCGGACATGGAAATTTCTTCCTCACTTTAAAGAAATATCTGAAGAACAGGTGTGGAGTATTTTTAAGAGCATGAAGCCTGTTATGATAAATTACTTATGCTGGTTCGGTTACCATAAGGAAGAACCGGTTGCCATGTTTATTATGCTTCCCGAATTGAACGGCTGGTTTAAATACCTGAACGGGAATTTAAACTTATGGGGAATGCTGAAGTTCTTGTGGCTTAAATTTTTCGACCGCACTAACAGGAAAATATTTGGAATTGTATTTGGGGTGGTGCCTGAACATCAGCGCAAAGGAGTGGAAGCAGCTATCGTAATGGCTGCTGATGAAGTAGTGCGTTCTAAAAACCGTTGGGATGAAATTGAACTAACTTGGGTGGGTGACTTTAATGCCCGTATGGTCAAAACCTGCGAATCGCTTGGAGGCAAAGTAGTCAAGCGCCATATTACTTACCGTAAATTGTTTGATGAAACAAAGGAGTTTAAAAGACATCCGGTTATTGAGTAAACCCCTTAGCCAACCAGGCTATAATCTTCTCTTTATCTTGTTTACAAGTTTTATAGCCCACTCACTATACATTTTGGTGGAAGGATGTAAACCATCACTTGCTATCAGGTCAGCATCGCTTTTCGCTTTCCTGGAGCCCGGTGTAATATCAATGTAATTTACCTTTGCTTTTTCCGCTTCTTCTTTATTAATAGCATTGAACAAATCAATCTCTTTACCAATTTGCTCTTCACCGCGTTTATCTTCTGCGCCAAAGGGCGTTACACCCCAATCAGGAATAGAAATTACAAATACGTGCTCAGGCTTATTAGCCGCATAATCAATCGCTCTATTCAGTAACTCGTGAAATTCATGGCGGTAGTTTTCTGTATCTCTTCCT
>JAZKEP010000163.1:53227-54986 GCA_040387015.1 Bacteroidota bacterium | reverse complement strand
GGAATTTACGCTTACAATTCCAGCCACAACACTTTTGATAGCCTGATGATTGATGGTAATATCCCTATACAAGGTACCAGCCTGATAGAGCTTGAAGAAAACTGCAACCATAATGTGATTACTAATTGCAAACTGAATGGCGGTTATATCGGCTTAAGGCTTAAGAATTGTTCTGATAATAATATAGTGCGTAACTGCTCCTCTACCAACCATCAGCACAGCGGACTCACTATTTACGAAAGCGATAACAATGCAATAAAGAACAACTATATCGAAGCATCTGCCAACTGTGGTATGTACATTATTTTTGGTTCTAGCCGCAATAACATTGAAGGAAACACCATTATCAACAACCTTGAATATGGGGTTATTATGGACAGACGGGGAACAAAAGATGAATTGCCACGTGAAAATATCCTTCGAAAAAACACCATATCGGGTAATGCCAACGAAGGCATTATGATGGATGCAATGGCTAAGCGCAACAAACTTATTGAGAATACAATCTTTGATAACCAGAAGATGTTGTCGCGGGAGGTACAGCCCCCATTAGAAGTTGAGAAAAGGAGAAAAAGAAAATAGTTCTTTTCAAATTAATAAACCGAGTAATTAAAATTTCCCTAGCGGCATTAAACTGATGGTCACCTCTGGTTTATCTGCTCTACATTTCCTACTAAGAAGTTCTGAAAGGAACATAACTCACTTATAAGTTTGTATTCTATGTTTTCTATGTACCCATGGGTTTCCATCAACCCGTCAATGCTGTTGCTATAAGTCCCTATTATAATTAATGAACTAGAAACAAAATTAATCGTAGTATCTATAATATTTTGCGAAGCGTCTATTTATAAAATGGTAGTATTCATTGTATTTAATTGAGTATCCATATTAATAAATGAAGAATCTACAGTATTTTAATGAGTATCTGTATTATTAAATGAAGAATTCAGATATTTTTGCGAAGTTTCCACTAAATAAAACGGAGTCTGTATTTAATTTAATCAAATAAACTAAATTGAGACTTCAATATTTTATACAGATACTCAAATTAATTTAATTTCTACTTCTATAAATTTTATAGATACTACGTTTATTTTTGTGCCTACTAAGACAAAACTATAAGCTACTTTCTTAAATTATTAAGCCATTCTAGTATTATAAATAGCTACTTCATTAAGACTATTTTCTACTTCATTTAATATCATAAATACTTATTTTTTTATTTTAGCTACTTCAAACAACCATGTGTTATGAAAGCAAAACGGCTATATAAGGGTAAGGATGTAGAAATGATGGATGCTATTATACCATGTTACTTAAGTTTTGAAAAGTATCTGGCCGAGTTTACAGCCCATGATCCTTCGCTAAACAATACGTTTTTAAATAACTGGAAAGCTGCGCTCGATGATTTGATATATTATCTTCCGATAAAAGGGCAAGAGCGTGCGGTAATGGAGGATTCCTATCTGATAGAGGATTCGGGCAAAGCCCTGAAAAACTGCCGCGTGAAGTATATGGAAGTAAAATATTATGCAGGCAAGGCCTTTCCGGATAACAAAGAAATACTGAAGGAGTTTGGCGAAAGCACTTATAGCAAAACGCAGTTTAGCCGCCTGCGCATGGTGCAGTTTATGGAAACCCTGCATGGAGTGGCCGAAAAATATAAAACCGAACTGCTGGCCGCTGCTTACACGCAGTCCGCCATTGACGAAATTGCCACGCTTGCCGCTGCGCTGCGGGCCGACGTGCACGACGCCGG
>JAZKEP010000163.1:49147-53217 GCA_040387015.1 Bacteroidota bacterium | reverse complement strand
CAGCAATTAAAAAAGAAGGAGCGCCCCACCGAAACCCGCAAACGCATTGAGGCACTCAACCGCTTTTACCGCTTTGGGCAACAGGTGGCGGAAGCAGCAAAATTTATTTACCGCGATAACGAGCCGCTGCGAAATCTGTTTCTTTTGGCCAAACGACATCATCCGAAGACGAAGAAAAGCTGGTTTGTGCTGGGCGTTTCGGCTGTGCGGAAAATAACGCTGACCAAGCTGCTGAAAAAATTTAATGTAACCTTAACCAATCAGTCAAAGGAAAGCATTGAATTTTGGCGGGCAGAAAATATTCACGAAGAGCCATTTCAGAAATTCACACTGGAAGCCGCTGAAAGTATGGAGATAAACCCCGAGGTTCCTATCCGTAAATTTTTGGTGCTGAAAAATACTTCGCAGAAAACAGTAAGGGTGATGTTGACGAAAACCCAAAAAGGGGATTAATCTTCCAGCTCAATATCAAACTGAACCAGGTCGATAAAATCTTTTACGCGCTCCTCAATATCGTGGTGGGTAAGGTTTCTTAAACGCTCCGCCCCGAATTTCTCTACGCAAAAGCTAGCCATAGCCGAACCGTAAATAATAGCACGCTTCATATTTTCGAAACTGATGTCGCGGGTTTTATCTAAGTAACCGCTAAAGCCACCTGCAAAAGCATCGCCCGCACCGGTAGGGTCAAACACATCTTCCAGCGGAAGAGCCGGGGCAAAAAACACATCTCTGTCATGAAACAGCAAAGCACCATGCTCGCCTTTTTTAATAATGAGGTATGGGGGGCCCATCTTCATAATCTTGCGTGCCGCCTTCACTAACGAGTATTCACCCGACAACTGACGGGCTTCGGCATCGTTAATAGCCAGCACATCTACCTTCTTCATCACCTCGTGCAGCTTGTCTACAAAGTTTTCGGTCATCCAAAAGTTCATCGTATCCATTACCACCAACTTAGGGCGCTTAGGTAATTGGTCAATCACCTTCATCTGCAAACTCGGATCAATGTTACCCAGCAAAAGAATATCGCTGTCAATATAACTTTGCGGAATAACCGGGTTGAACTCGAGCAATACATTCAGGTCTGTTACCAACGTGTCGCGGGTATTCATATCCAAATGATATTTGCCGCTCCAGAAAAACGACTTGCCGCCTTTTTTAATTTCAATGCCCGTGGTATCCACTCCGCGCTTTTGCAAAGCCGCCAACTCATCCATGTCAAAATCATCACCTATCACCGAAACGATATTTACCAACTTGCTGAAATAAGAGGCGCTCCATGCAATATAAGTAGCAGCACCGCCAACAATTTTGTCGGTTTTTCCAAATGGGGTTTCAATAGCATCAAAGGCAACGGTTCCTACAGTAAGTAATGACATAATTAGAAGTTAATCGTTATTGGTTAGTTGTTAATTGGCCGCGAAGATAATAGCAGGAAATAAAAAAGGCGATGAAATATCATCGCCTTTTTTGCTCCCCCTCTTGGGCTCGAACCAAGGACCCCAAGATTAACAGTCTTGTGCTCTAACCAGCTGAGCTAAGGAGGAGTGTTTTTCCTTTTGGGACGGCAAATGTAAATTTCTTTCGATTTTTTTACCAATATCGCCCTAACTTTTTTCAATGCTCCCACCAAAACTCACCGTATTATTTGAAGATAAATATCTACTTGCCCTTAATAAGCCACAGGGATTAGTAACGGAGCATGAGCCAAGCCTGAAATACACCCTTCAGTCGCTGGCGCTGGAATATATCCGCAGCAAAGAGAAGTATCCGCAAAAATGTTTTATCGGGGTACCCCACCGGCTGGACCGTCCTGTAAGCGGAATGGTTTTGTTTGCCAAAAAGAAAAGTGTGCTGAAAGAACTGGTAGAAATATTCTATCGCAGGGAAATTAAAAAAACCTACCTGGCGGTTACCGATGGCCGTCCACCAAAAGCCGAAGGCGAATTAATAAACTGGCTGGTGAAAGATACTGAAAAACGAAAAGCAATCATCTACGACCGGGAAGTAAGAAATTCCATGCGGGTGGAGCTTCGCTATCAGTTTATTTCGCAAAACGAATACGGTTCGCTGCTCCGCATACAGCTTATTACAGGAAAATTTCACCAGATACGGGCACAGTTAGCCCATATAGGCTGCCCAATAATTGGTGATTCGCATTATGGTTCAACCAAAACATATATAGAGAATGCCATTTGCCTCCATGCCGAAAGCCTCCAGCTTATTCATCCAATGACGAATGAAAGCATGAAGCCGATTGCCGAAACACCCGATGATGAAATTTGGAATTCGTTTGAAACCACTAACTCATAGAAAAGAAAAAGCCCCACATTGCTGCAGGGCTTTTTTTTCATCAAGATAAAGACTAAAGTTACTTGGCTACAACGATTCTCTTGGTAAGAGAGGTTTCACCTGCTTTTATTTTTACATAGTAAACACCCGAAGCCTCGTTCGCAAAGTTCATTTCGAAAGTAGTGGTAAGCATATTTGTTTTTGCAAACTGCTGCACCACCTGCCCGGTGATATTGAAGACTTCCACTGTTACATCGCTAATCTTATTCAAAGCCAACTCCAGGAATACTTTTTCCTGTGTAGGATTCGGATAAAGATTTACAGCAAAGGAACCTGTAACATCCGTAATACCTGTAATAAAGCTTACGGTATCAGAAATTACAGTGGTGCATCCATTGGCATCTGTAATAGTGGAAGTATATACACCTGCCGCAAGATTATTGAGGTCCTCGGTAGTTGCATTGTTATTCCAAGACGAAGTGTATGGCGAAGTTCCACCGCTAACCGTAACATTTACAGAACCAAAGGTGCCCCCCTGAATTTGCGGGGTAGCAACCGAAGTTGCTGTGAGCGCAGTTGCAGGTTGAGTAACCGCTGCTGAAGTAGTGGCCGTACATCCGTTGGCATCTAGCAAGGTGGCTACATAGGTTCCGGCAGTCAGGTTGCTGATATCTTCTGTGGCAGCACTATTATCCCATAAAATGGTTGTAGGAGAAGTACCACCGGAAACCGTAGTAAATGCCGCACCCGTATTACCGCCAAAACAATTTACCGCATGTATAGAGTCAAGCGTAATAGAAAGTATTGCAGGTTCGGTAACCGATACCGGGCTTAATGCAGCACTGCAGCCATTAACATCGCTTACATCTACTGAATAATTTCCGGCACCCAAGCCGCTTATATCTTCGGTAACAGCTCCATTGCTCCAGTCAAAAGTATATGCCGGGGTTCCTCCTGACACAGAAATAGAAACAAAGCCATTGCTTAAACCATGGCAAGTAACATCCTGTGCACTGTCCAAAGTAATGGTAACGCCTGGTCCATCCGCAACAGTTGCTGATGCTGTCGCTTCGCAACCGATAGCATCTTCTACTGTAACAGTATAAACACCGGCTGCCAAACTGCTTATATCTTCGGTAGTGTCCGCGTTACTCCAGTCAAATTCATATACCGGTGTTCCACCGCTTACAGTAATTGTTACTGCACCCGTTGTTAAACCGGCACAGATATTATTTGTTACCAAATCAACGGTAACAGATACACCCGCATTGTTCCCAACTGTTGCAGACTGGGTAGCACTACAGCCTACCGCATCCTCAACCGATACATCGTAATTGCCTGCCGCTAAGCCGCTAACATCTTCAGTAACAGCTCCGTTGCTCCAGTCAAATGAATATCCCGGAGTTCCTCCACTTACTGAAATTGTAACCGCCCCGGTGCTTACACCAACACAGGCGCTATTAGTTACCAAATCAACGGTAACAGATACACCAGCATTGTTCCCAACTGCTGCCGACTGAACAGCACTACAGCCTACCACATCCTCAACCGACACATCGTAGTTGCCTGCCGCTAAACCGCTGATATCTTCAGTAATAGCTCCGTTGCTCCAGTCAAAAGTATATCCCGGAGTTCCTCCACTTACCGAAATTGCCACTGCACCGGTACTTACACCGACACAAGCACTGTTGGTTACTAAGTCAACTGTAACCGATACACTGGTATTGTTTCCCACAGTAGCTGATTGGGTAGCACTACATCCTACTGCATCCTCAACC